>NZ_JBFTJD010000015.1:0-103039 GCF_056395245.1 Arthrobacter sp. 10L430
CATCCAAAATCGCGTTTTTCTCGTCAACAGTGAAGTGACGATTCGACTGGCGGACAGGAATAACAAAATCCATCATGGACCTTCCCCGCCCGAGTGCCGCGTCCGGTGCAGACAGAAACCTGTCACACAAGAGCCTGACACACAGGGGCTCAGGTCCGCTCATGCGGTGCGGGGCCGCTTTTGTGTGTCGGCCCTTGCCAGGGTGGCGAGCACCCGGCGCCTCAGCTCGGCGGGTGCGTCCAGGTGCTGCCACTCAATCCGAAGTAGGCTCAATGGTGTTGTCAACGGCCTCCTGCGGGTCGGTTAGGGGGCGGCCCCCCAGGTTCCTTGACCGCACGGCAGAGGCGGGCGCCCCGGGCGCAAAGGGACCACCGGAGTGACCCGTTCGAGGATCCTTTACCGGGCGCCGCCGCGAGTGAGCGTGACCAGTAACGGTCGTATTCGTGCGCTGGCCACACCGCATCGTCCGCGGCTCCTGACGCCGCGCCAATTCGCGGAACGCCGACACTGACCTTTGCACGAAACACTGCACGTGTGGAGTTGGTCGTTCTGTGGCGGCGTTTTTTGGTCGCTCCGTGTCGCAACAGTGCCCGTAAGGCGAGCACCTATTCCCAATACATCGCAGCCGCACGTGAGCAGGCGCATCTCATGACCGCCGACACGAAACGCTGAGGCTAGTCGACGCACCGGATCGCGTCGCAGACGTTCACGGCTGGGCGTGACGCTCCAACGCGTCCAGAGTCGTCTCGGGCGATGTGTTGAAGCAGAAGGTGATTCCGGGCGATTCCGCATTGCACACGTTGATGATCCGTTCGAAGAGCTCGGTGTACTCCGGGATCATCCTGATGCCGCCCCCGATCATCACGAGGCCGAAACGATCACGACCGAACGCCGAGCGAATCTCTGCTTCGGCCTCGTCCGGGGAGGTGCCGATCAGGCAGTTGACGGCGTCGAAGCCGGCGGCCGTAGTGGCCCCGAACCCCGCTTCGATCCGTTCGGTCATCGTGGCCTCGTCGAGGCCAGGAGGCAACTTGCTATAGTCGAGGGCTCGCGCGTGGATGCCGATCATAAGGATTCGAGTCATGGCCTCATTGTGGCATGCACGCCTCACCAACGAATTAGCCAAACCGCACCACCAATCAGGCGGGCCCGCTGGATCCTTGCTCGACCCGCCCCGCCCCAGATGAGCCGTTCCTGTAGTGCAGAGGACTCCCGACGTTCCGTGCAGACGACTTCGGAAAATGACATCGGTGGGCCGTCCCCAGGTTGCGACCGCCCGTTAGACGGTCGATCACCGCACGCTTGGTGCCCGCTAGCCGAACCTTTAACGCGCCACCGTGGTGCCGCATCAACCTGCGGCTTGTGATCCACTCCGCGCAAAACTCGCACCTCAATGGCGGGTGTCCCAGTTCCTGGGAACCGGGACACCCATGGTGGGAAACACCCCCAGTACTCAGGGTGTTCTAAAGCGGCCGGCCGTAGGGGTAGTCCACCCAGGCTCCGGTACCTTCTTCCGGGCACGCATGGTCGGCACCGTTTACCGTACTCCAGTAGTCCGCGGGGAAACGGGCTCCCTGGAGAACGGCGTTCAAATCGACGCCATTTTCCTCGTGCCCGTCCGCGAATCGCGCGTCATACCGGATGCTGCGATAACGACTCTTAAACCAACGACGCGTCTTCCAATATGCGGTGGCTCGTACAGCAATCGGCATTTGTGAACTCATGCCTACATCCTCGCCTGTCCGCGACTCCTCCTGTTGCGAAAACGCTGCTGGAATGGCACAACGGATAATCGGACCAACGTGTCAAAACTGCCTTGCAACGGGACAGCCACAGTGGGACGCTCCCCCGTTGACCGCAAACCGCAGCCCGCCGCGTAATCAGTCCGTCCCGTATTTGACCCACAACCCCGGCCACAATCACCCGTCACAGGTTCAACCTTCGACACGTTGAGAATGACCCGGGTTTTGTTGACACCTTCACCTAAGGCGCTGGGTGACCGGAGCGCCCTGTAGAGGATCGGCTAACGCGCTTACTGGCGCGGCCGCGAAGCTTTCATGAGGGTTTACGGAAGCTAGGCTGGCTCTCATGATGACGATTGTCTCTGCTCCCGCTGATCTCATTGTTGCCGAAAGCGATGGCATTGCCGTGCGTTTCGCGGGCGTCGAACTTACAGACCCAACACCAAACCAAATCGCAGCGGCGCAAGATGAACCTGGCATAAGGGTCAACCTTGAGGGGGTTCGGAGCCATGAGACCGCCCATCGCAACCAAAGCTTTGTCGAAGCCCGCCTCCGGTGCGTTGAGCAGAGGAAGGAACATGGCCCTGAGGTTGCCGGGGACGGTCCGATCATGCCCGGCGTGATGGCCTTGGAACCGATCAAGGTGGTTGTTTCAGACGACGCTGGAACTGAATATCACTGCGCGTCCGGGCAAGTTGCCGGGGACGGGACTGAATGGGCGGCATCCTGGACCTTCCTACCGAAGCCGCCAAAAAATGCTCGTACTCTCAGCCTCGATTTCACGCTCCACGGGGAGTCGACCGGCAGAAGGTGCCAGGTCGAGCTCGCTTAGGTGTCGAGCGCCCGTTGGAGGATCCCCTTACGGGACAGCTGAAGCCATGCCCTACTCTTCACCGAGGTGTCTACTAAGAAAACGAAGGTGAGCTCCCCGCGGAAATGGGGGTGAGGTTGGGCTCGAATCCGAGCGCAAGCATTCGGCGTTGGAGGCGTTTTCTGGCGCGTTCGGGGTTTGTTTTGTCGTAATGATCGATGCCGAGTTCGTCGTAGGCGACTCCGTCGTGGAGCATGTTCCAGACGATGACGAGCAGCGTGCGTTGGAGAGCGACTACGGCACGCAGGGCACCGGCATGGGACTGAATGCGACGGTACTTGACGGCGAGATAGGTCGTTTTTGATCGGGAGACGGACATCGCTGCGATCCCCAGTGCGGCTTTGAGGTAATGGTCGCCGGGTCGGGTTTGGGTGGATTTGATTCGTCCAGCGGACTCGTTCTGGCTCGGACACACTCCCGCCCACGATGCCAGATGGCCCGCGGTGTCGAACACGGTCATGTCGACGCCGGCCTCGGCGATGATGACGTTAGCGACATTCTTTGATATCCCCGGGACGGTCATCAGCAGCTCCCGGGCTAAGGAAAAGGGCTCGATCAGTGTGTCGATGCGGCCGTCGAGGACTTGGAGGGTCGCCTCGATCTGGTCGATGCGGTCCAGGTGCAGTTGCGCCATGAATGCGTGGTGGTCGGTAAAGCGGCCCGTGAGGGCTTCGACCAGGGCCGCGGATTTGCGGTGCATGGAGGCGTGCGCCAGCGAAGCCAAGGTCTGTGGATCACGTTCTCCGGAGATGAGAGCATCGAGGATGCTGCGGGCGGATTTGGTGCTCAGCCGGCTGGCTACCGAGGACAATTTGATGTTGGAGTCCTCCAGTCCTTTTTCCAGTCGTGCGTATTCGCGGGTGCGTTCATGAGTCAGGTTCGACCGCGTGCGGGTCAGATCCCGTAACTGGCGGATCGGTTCGGGCGGCACGAAACTGGCCCGCAGCAGGTTGTGCGCAGCAAGCTCCGCCAGCCACGTCGCGTCCGAAACATCGCTCTTCCGCCCCGGGATGTTCCGCGCAGCTTTAGCATTGACCAGTTGCACATTCAGCGACTCCGACAGCAGGAAGTAGAACGGTTTCCAGTAGTCACCGGTGGCCTCCATCACCACCACCGTCACCGCGGCCGCCTCCAGATCACGGCGCAGGCGCACGATCTCGTTCGTCGTCGCGCCATATGTGGTCACCGTCCTACTGGACGTTCGTGCCCGCGCTCCTGGAATCCGGATGCAGACCTTCGCATCGCGTTTGGAGACATCCATTCCGGCGGCACGCTCGTGCACGATATCCATCATCTACTCCTCGCATCCGGTCCAACAGCACCCACCGGCTGGTGGTGCCAGGTGCCGCGGGAAGGGCGGGGAAATGATTCGGGAATCTACTAAACGGGCTCTTCAAACCCCAGGCTGCTGGGCTTGCGGCACCAATCCACGGTTCCCGTGGAAGCCCTCCACACCACGCTCGAAAACAGGCTCTAAGCACTAAGACACAGCGGCGTCGACCGCGGCACCGCCATCATCCGCCGCCACCAACCCAACCACAAGGCCGTTTTCTCAAGACCACAACGCCGCGGAGCGGCTCCGCAGCTCGAAACCTCGGTGTCTCAAATCCCAAGGGTTTCGAGACATTTTTAGCTGGCCCATGGGAGCGCGACAAATAGCGTCGCCAAAACGCCGCCATTTACCGCTGAAAGTCAACGCACGGCCTGGTCCCTATTACTCGCCCGTACCTCTGAACGTGCTCCTACACTCCTGCAAGTTGCGGGCCGTGCGGCCGAGATCTTGACGTCACACTTGTATTTTGCAAGTATGAGCCACATGAGCCTTTTCATCACCTGCCCGGTCGAGAGCGTCGAGCGCGCGACCGCCTTCTACACCGCCCTGGGCTGGACCCTCAACCCAGAAATGTCCGATCACAACGTGTCATGTTTCGCGATCGCGCCCGAGCAGTACGTCATGCTCGGCAGCCGCGAGATGTATGCGAGCGTCGGCGGCGCCGAGGAGCTGGTCGGCGGACCAGATACGCCCTCGAAGGTCACGGTCTCGTTCGACCTCGGCAGCCGTCAGGCGGTCGATGAGCTCGTCGAGCGCGCCGGTGCCGCCGGCGGGCGGATCGGTGATATCGACGACTACCCCTTCATGTACCAGCGCCAGTTCGACGACCCCGACGGCTACCACTACTCGCCGTTTTGGATGAAACCGGACGCCGATCCGACCGAGTGAGCGACCTCGCCGCGGCCCTCGATATCGTTGGAGCACGGTGGGCCTTGCTCATCGTGGAGCGGCTGCTCGACGGGCCGCAGCGCTACGGCGATCTGCAGCGCGACCTCGGAGTGCCGACGAACATTCTCGCGACCCGCCTGCGCGAGCTCGAAGCGGCCGGGGTACTGTCCCGTCTGCCCCTCCGGCACAACACCCGGGCCTATGCGCTGACCGATCGCGGGCTTGCCTTGCGTGAGGCGATCATCGCGCTAGGACGCTGGGGCAGCGATGATGCCTAGGCGTGGCGCGGAATCGCGATACGCTCCGACGAGTTGGCTGGGCTCTGCCCCTGCAACACTTGGGCGGGCTGGATCCATAGAGGCGTAAAGGGTGTTGAGCTGACGGTAGAGGGTTCGGGCAAGGTAGCGCTTGAGGGATCTTCGGATTTCGCGGTAGCCGCGGCCTTCTTGGGTGCGTTTGGCGACGTACTCCCGAGTTCCGGGGTGGTGAATCATCCGCGTCATGGTGATGGTGTGCAGGGCACGATTGAGTCGCCTATCACCGCCCCTGTTGAGCCTGTGCCGGACAGTGTTACCACTTGAGGCCGGCAGGGATTCACCCCTGCCAGTGACGCGAAGGCAGCTTCGCTGCGAACCCTTCCTGGATGCGACCAAGCCGTCAGGACAGCAGCGACTGAAACGGCCCGGCGCCCACCCTCTCCAACAGCGAGGCGGCGGGACTTTGCTGAATCAGTTCAGTCATGCGCTTCTGATTAGCAGCCAGCTGAGTGGTCACTTCGAGAACGCGGCGCGCCAACCGAACCGCTTCCCCCCGCGCAATCGCTAGTTCCATCTGCTCCTGCCGTTCCCGCCATCTGGTGATCGCGTTGATCAGGGCGGGAACCAGAGGTTTACGGGCATCGATTCCAAGATCATGTGCCCGGAGGAGGGCAATAAGTGCATTTACATTCATTGTTCGTTCCCGCGTCAGTTGATCCCGGGCTGCACTCAGGATCCTGAGCCCGGCAGGGGTTCCTTCATCCCGTCGCGGAACCCGTAGTTGGGACTCCTCCAAGCCCAGGACAGCGGCTCCGATGGCCGTGGCGTCCAATGGGTCCGATTTGCCCAGCCCCCGACGGCCTCGGGCGTTCATACGTGGAGCTTCGGCGACGTCGTAACCGGCGTCCGTTACCGCCCTGGCCAGACGGGCCCCATAGGAGCCGATACCCTCAACAGCCCACAGACACCCCATATCGCCGTCTGTCCTTCGGCCTACCCAGGTAAGTGCGCGTGAAATCCCTGCCGAGGTGGTCGGGAACTGCTCGCACGCGACCTGTCGCTTAGTGCTGGCCTCGATGATGGCGTAAGTATGGGTGCGGGCGTGACAGTCCACGCCGATGACGAACGGGCGGGTCTGCGCAACGATAGTCAACGGGGCCACCCTCCTTCCTTTCGAATGGACAAGACAGGTCGCAGCACGACCGGCGCCGGACCTGGGAAGAGTCACTCCGAGGCAAAACTGTGATGAGCCACAACCTCAAAGGCTGGGCAAGCTTCTAATCAAGCCACCGACGTGGGACAGATCAACGCCGACCGCTCCACCCAGCGCGGACAAATCGGGGGAATCGCACCCTCAAGGGCAATTGTTTTTTCGAGTCACGCACCGGGCAGAACGACCGACATCAACACTGCCAGCTAGTCCCAGACCAGCCACGTAAAGACTCACAGTTGTTTTTTGCCTGCTGGCGGAGCAACGCGTAGCTGTGCCCGACGGAGCCCGGGCAACCCGAAGGGCAAGCAGCGGATGGTTGTGGGAGGAAATAAGCGCAGCGCCGACACGATCCATCCGGTGTGCAGCCGTCCTCTGGACGGTTGAGCCGGTGGAGCGGGCACGTACGATCCGCAGGACAGCAGCAAAAAACAGAAAAAGCGCTTCTACAGCCCGAGCGCAGCGAGGTCCTTTTGTGCAGTCTTTAAAAGAGCAGTCTTTAAAAGAGGTGAGGCCAACCCCATAGTGAACTGCTCCCTGAAAGTGGACTGACCGTTGGGGGTCCAGGGCCGTAGCGAGCAAGCTTGGGGTGGGTAGGAAAGCTGTCCTCGGGTTGCACGTCAGTGGAATAGTTGTGCTTTTTCCCGCTCGGGGGCGGGACGGGCCTTCGCCTGACAGCCGCCGCAGATCCGGTCAGACCAGCCAGCGCCACCAGCGTGACTGCTCCGGTTCCGGGGTCGGTTCCGGCTCCGGCTCCTCGCCCAAGGCCAGCGCGGCCTCGACGATGTCGTCCGCGGTGAGCGTCATGACGGCCTCACGATCGAGCGCGTCGAGACTTTGTTCCTCGTCGAGCGAGAGCCGCAGCGCCTGGCGGTTGAGCGCCTGCTCGAACAGCGTGCGGGCGAACCGTGCGTTGCCGGAGTCCTCGCCCGCGTGGAGCCCGGTGAGGATGCGGCGCAGGATCTGGTCCGCACCCGGCTCCAGCGTGTACTCGTGCTGGGCCAGCATCTGGTGGAAGATCGTCTGGAGTGCGTCGACGGAGTAGTCGGGGAACGTGATCTCGCGGGCGAACCGGGAGCGCAGTCCGGGGTTCGAAAGCAAGAAGGACTCCATCAGCCGCGGGTACCCGGCCACGATCACGACCAGGCGGTGGCGGTGGTCCTCCATCCGCTTGAGCAGGACCTCGATCGCCTCGGGACCGAAGTCCATCCGGCCGTCCTCCGGGGCCAGCGCGTAGGCCTCGTCGATGAACAGGACGCCGTCCAGCGCACGCCGGATCACCCGGTCCGTCTTGATGGCGGTCGCGCCGACGTACTGCCCCACCAGGCCCGAACGGTCGACCTCGACCAGGTGGCCTTTCTGCAGCAGACCGACCGCGCGGTACATCTCGGCCAGGAGCCGCGCCACAGTGGTTTTGCCCGTGCCCGGATTTCCGAGGAACACCAGATGCTGTGATGTGGCCACCTCCGGCAGGCCGTGCGCCTTACGGCGGGCCTGGACCTGGAGCAGTGCGACGAGCGCCCGCACCTGTTCCTTCACGGTCTCCAGTCCGACCAGCGCGTCGAGCTCGGCCTGCACCTCGGACAGCGGCCGGGCCGGGCCCGGCCTCGCACCGATGAGATCGCCGACTAGGTCGTCAACGCGCTCCGAACCGTGCAGCCTGAGCTGATCGGTCAGATGGCCGATGGTTTCGCGCAGGTCGTCGAGCGGATTGCGGCTGCCAGCCATGCATCCACTGTAGTACTCGATTCCCGACCGGGGTGGGGTTGGCCTCACCCGTATCAACTCCCTTTTGGTCGTAGTATTCACGCGGGCACGTACGATCCGCAGGACCGCAGCAAAAAACAGAAAAACGCTTCTACAGCCCGAGCGCAGCGAGGCCCTTTTAGTCAGCGTTTAAAGAGGTGAGGCCAGCCCCTTAGAGGCCGGCCTCAGTTTTTCCCTCAGCACGAGGAAATCTGTGGTGCAGCGTCGTCGCTGCGGAGGTTACTGGTCCAGCGGGGATTTTTCCCAGGAGATATCCACGACGCGCGCACGCGCCGGCTTCATCCCGCGCAACCGGGCCAGTCATGCGGGCGGCGGCCGGTCGTGCGCCCGCGTCAGCGTTATCGGCGGGAAGAGACGGGGCGGGGCGGCTGCTGGGCCAGCACCCGCGAGGCCTCAGGACGCGAGGAACCTCTCGTACCGCGCGGCGGACCTGGTGAACCCTGCCAAGGTCGCCGGGCCTAGGGGCTTGGAGTCATCGAACGGCACCGGAACGAACGAGACACTGCGCACGGTCCCGTGCCTCGCCCACGTGCCGACCACCTCGCCGCCGGCCACGATCGCCTTCTTGAACACCCCGTTGCCGCCCGGAACGATTTTCTGGGCATGCTCCGGCGGCAGCACCAGGCTCCGGTCCGTGTACCCGAGGACAAATTCGTCGAACCCCGGCAGGGCAAGGACGGTGCGCTGGCCGGCCACGACGTCGTCGAGCAGCGCGGCTGTCTCGGGTGAGAGCCAGTAACTTGTTCCGCCAAACTCCAGTTCCACGAGCTCTCCACTGACGGCAGGAAGCGCGGCCCGGACCTCTGTCAGGGGAATGCCGGACCACCAGGCAAAGTCCCGCACCGTCGCAGGCCCGTGGCTGCGCAGGTACCTCAGCAGCAGCTCGGCAATGCCCTCTTCGCGGCCGAGGTCCCGCGAGGAGGTGATCCAGTCGTCGAACGCCACGAACTTCTGCTGGTTCCGGTCCAGCGGCCCGGGCACCAGCGAAGCGCTCTGACACAGCAGACCCAACAGGTGGATGCCACGCTGCCCAGTGGGAGGCTGGCCGGCAGCGTCGAAGGCCGCGAACAGCTCCCCGCGCGTGGCGCCTTGCACTCCAGTAACGTCCCGCCCTCCGGAAACCCCGCGCCCGCCGGAGACGAGGTCCAGTGCGACCTTCCGGCAGACGTCAACGTCGCTGCCGGTGATCTCCAGCTGTCGGTGCCGGCTCGACATGCCCTGGACCAGCCGTGCCGTGGTGATGTTCAGGATCCAGCGCAGATCGTCCGGTGCCAGCAGGTGGAGGGTGCCGCGCATGGGCCACGATCGCACCACGGTTCCCGCGTCCAGGGCGGCCCGCACGTCGCTGAGCCCCGCGCCCGGAACCCGCAGGCCCACGGCCCACAGCGCGGCCTGAAGGTCCTGGGCCTGCATCGCCGTCATCCGGCGGACAGCCTCCGGAACGCCGGCGAGCCTCTCCCCCAGCAGCCCTTGCGAGGCCAGCCGCAGCCGGCCGAGAATCTTTGCCGTAACCCGTGTCCGCGCCACCGATGCCATGAGCCCATCCTAGGACGGCCGGCAAGTCAGGTCAGCGCAGCAACCACGGCTTTAGAGCTCCACGCCAATCAGCAGCGGCTCCGGGTGAAGTTCAATGCCGAAACGCCCGACGACGCCGGCCCGCACCTCCCGCGCGATCGCCACCATGTCGGCGGCGCTGGCAGAGCCCCGGTTGGTGATGGCCAGGGTGTGTTTGGTGGACAGCGAAGCCCTGCCACCGGAAACGCTTCCGGGCTCCAGCCCGAAGCCCTTGCCGAACCCGGCCTGGTCGATCAGCCACGCCGCGGAAAGTTTCACCAGGCCGTCCGATCCGGCCGGATACTGCGGCGCATTCTCCGGAAGCCCTGCCGCCACCTCTGCGGAGACGACGGGATTGGTGAAGAAGGAGCCCGTGGAGTACGTGTCTCGGTCTGCCGGGTCGAGGACCATGCCCTTGGAGGCACGCAGCCGGAGGACTTCACGGCGGACGTCGTTGGAGTAGGCCCGCTGGCCCTGCTCGACGCCGAGGACCCGGGCCAGCTCGGCGTAGCGGACGGGGGCGCTCATCCGGCCCAGCGGCAGCTGGAACTCGACGGTGAGCACCACGTAGCGCGGGGAGCCGTTAACGGTAGTCTGCTTGAGGATGGAGTCCCGGTAGCCGAACTTGAGCTCGGAGCTGGTGAATGTCTGCACGGCGCTGCGTTCCCGGTCCCAGGTGCGGACGGCGGCGATGGTCTGCGAAACATCGGATCCGTACGCTCCCACGTTCTGCACCGGGGTGGCGCCCGTGGCTCCGGGGATGCCGGCGAGCGCCTCAATCCCGGACCACGCGTGCAGCACCGCATGCTGTACCAGGGCATCCCAGTTGTGGCCGGCCTGGACCACCACGGCAACGCCGCCGCACGAATCCTCCGCGTTGACGGTGAACCCCTCGGAGGCGATCCTGACGACGGTTCCGGGAAACCCGTCGTCGGAAATCAGCAGGTTGGATCCGCCGCCGATGATCAGCAGGGGCTCCCCGGAGGCGTCGGCAGTCCGCACCGCGTCAATGATCTCCGCTTCCGTGCGGGCCTCGATATAGTTGCCGGCGGGGCCGCCGACGGCAGCCGTGGTCAGATCGGAAAGCATGGTGGGAGTCACCCGTCCAGCTTAACTTGGATTGCCGCCCCGCCAGTTATTGTGCCTGCGCCCGCCGGGGGCCAGGCTCCTTCCGCGCCACCGGTGACAGCAGGAAACTCACCACCAGCACAGCCATGACAGCAAGCAGGGAGTGCAGGATCCCGACGTGCTCGGCCAGAAGGCCCAGCAGCGGCGGCCCGCACAGGAAAGCTCCATAGCCGATGGTGGAGACCACGGACACCCGGGCAGCTGCCTTGGCGGGGTCGTCGGCGGCGGCGGACATTCCCACCGGGAAACCGAGCGACGCGCCAAGTCCCCACACAGCCAGGGCGGTGTAGGCCAGCCACGGAACTGGCGCGAAAACGAACAGTGCCAGTCCCGCGACGGCGAGCGCCGAACACCAGCGCATCACGGGAACCCGGCCGAACCGGTCCAGCACCACGGTTCCGGCGAACCGGCCGACCGTCATGAACGTGACAAAGATGCCATAGCCCGCCGCACCGGCAGCGTCCGACTGGTGGTGGCCGTCGGCAAGCGCCAGCGCCACCCAGTCCCCCGCCGCGCCTTCGGCCAACGCCAGGCCGAGCACCATGACACCCAGCAGCAGTGTCCGCCTGTCGCGCCAGGCCTGGGCGATCTTGCGCTTGTTGTCCAGCGGGGCCTCGCTTGTCTCGGCTCCCTGGCGGATGACGGGGATCGGGCCCGTGATGGGGTCTTCGAAGGTGTCCTGCCGGTACGTGGAGTCCCGTCCAATCGGGGTGACGTCCGCGAGGAACCAGCGGGCCGCCGTCGTCACCGAACCGGCAACCACCAGGCCCGCGGCGGCGAGGTGCCAGAACACCGGCACGCCGGTTCCGGCCGCCCAGGCCCCAAGGCCTGCGCCGGCCACGGTTCCGAGGCTGAATGCGCCGTGCAGGCGCGGCATGATGTGCCGTCCCACGGCGCGCTCCACCGCGGCGCCTTCCACATTGGAGGCCGTGTTCCAGCTCGCCGTGCCCAGCCCGATGACGGCCAGTCCGGCGGCAACCGCCAGCGGACTGGCCAGCACCGACGTTCCGAATCCGGCCAGAACAAGTCCGATGCCCACCATGATGCTGCCGGTCCGGATGGTCCGTTTGGACCCGAGCCGCAGCACGATCAGTCCCGAGGCGGACACCGACAGAAAGGAGCCCGCCGTCATGCAGAGCAGCAGCAGCCCGATGGTCCCCGGAGTAAGGTCCAGGCCGTCCCGGATGGCAGGCAGCCGGGAGACCCAGGAGGCGAAGGCAATGCCGCTGGCGGCGTAGGCCACCACCACCGCATTTCGCCAGTGGGTGACCTCCGGCGCCTGGACGGCTGTGGAGCTCAAGAACGCATCACGTTTCAGGACACCCTGACCAGGGCCTGGGCCTTCATGAGGACTTTCTGCCCGTCAAAGACCACGGCGAGGTCCACGCGTGCGGTGCGCGCCTCGGCGTCGAGCGAGCCGACGGTTCCGCTGACCTCGATCACGGCTCCGGCGTCGGCGGTTCCGGTGGTGTCGGTGACCAGCACCGGTTTGGTAAAGCGGGTCTGGTAGTCGACGACGGCGGCCGGGTCGCCTGCCCAGTCGGTCACCAGCTGCACCGCAGCGCCCATGGTGAACATGCCGTGCGCGATGACGCCGGGAAGCTCCACGCCCGTGGCGAAGGCCTCGTTCCAGTGAATGGGATTGAAATCCCCCGAGGCGCCCGCGTACTTGACCAGGTCCTGCCGGGTGACGCCGATGCTGCGGGTGCCGATGTCCTGGCCAACGCTCAGTTCTTCGAAAGTGGGGTTCATGGTTACTGTCCCTCTCCGCGGACCAGGATGGATGACTTGGTGGTGGAAACAGGCTCCCGCCCGTCTGCATCGGTGAGTGCGAAAATCTCCGCGCGGGTGGTGATCATGGCACCGCCGCCCATGGCACGGACACCGTCGACGTGCAGCTCAGCCACCAGGCGGTCACCTGCGAAAATGGGGCGGTGGTGGGTGAATCGCTGGTCGGCATGGACCACGCGGGAGAAGTCGATGCCGGCCTCGGGATCCTCGATCAGCTGGGCGTCGGCGCGCTGTGCGATGATGATCGCAAAAGTTGGCGGAGCCACGAGATCGCGGTGGCCCAGGGCCTGCGCGGCGTCGAGATCAAAATGGGCGGGATGCGTGGCCTTGACTGCGCGGGCAAACTCGCGGATTTTCTCGCGGCCGACGTCGTACACCTCTGCGGCAGGGTAGCTCCGACCCTGCAGATCCGGATTGATAGTCATGGCCTCAAGCCTATCGTTTCCCCCTCCACAGCCGGCTGTTACCCGCCGAGTGATATGATGAATTCATCATTCCATCAATTCGGGCCACGGGCCGGCCTGAACAGGAACGGCAGGTCACGATGATTTCCGCAGCCCAGGCACCCTTGTACGAAATCAAGGCGAACCTCTTCAAGGCGCTTGCGCATCCGGCGCGGATCCGGATCCTCGAGCTGCTGGCGGCCGCCCCGGACACCGCCGCCCCGGTGAGCTTCCTCCTGTCCGAAACAGGCCTGGAAGCCTCGCATCTGTCCCAGCACCTGGCAACACTGCGCCGGCATAAGGTGGTGACGTCCGTCCGCTCAGCGAACGTGGTGACGTACCGCATCGCGCACCCCAAGATCGCCGAGCTCCTGGCCATCGCCCGGGCATTCCTGCTGGACACCCTTGCGGATTCAAACGAGCAGCTCCGGCTTGCGCAGGATTTGCCCAGCACGCACCTGCCCAGCGGACACCCCGCCGGCCCCTCGGCATGAGCGCCGGCTCGGAAACGGCAGGCATGGAACGGCCAGACAAGGCGCAGCTGCGGAGGGCCGGGCTGAAATCGGCCCTCTGGAAGTTCCTTCCGTCCGGGCGCGACTATGACGGTCTGCGCTCCTCCTGGCGGACAGATCTTCTTGCCGGCATCACCGTAGGCATCGTGGCCCTTCCGCTGGCTCTAGCCTTTGGCGTCAGTTCAGGCGTGGGTGCCGAGGCAGGACTGATCACGGCCGTGGTGGCGGGCTTGGTGGCGGCAATCATGGGCGGATCCAATGTGCAGGTGTCCGGCCCCACTGGCGCCATGGTGGTGGTCTTGGCCCCTGTGGTGGCCGCCCACGGGCCCGGCAGCGTCGCACTCGTGACTCTGCTGGCCGGTTTGATGGTCTGTGCACTGGGGATCAGCGGCCTGGGGCGGGCCGTTGCGTTCATCCCCTGGCCCGTGGTGGAGGGCTTTACGCTGGGCATCGCAGCCATCATTTTCCTCCAGCAGGTGCCGCTGGCCACCGGCACAGCGGGGCTTCCCGGACACAACACGCTTCTGGCAGCAGTCGAGGCAGCCGCGGAAGCCAGGTCACCGATGGTCATCCAGACTTTGGCAGTGGTCGCAGCCGTGGCCGCCGTGATGCTGGTGGCATCCAAGCTTCACAAGTCCCTTCCCGCAAGCCTGATCGCGGTGCTGCTGGTGACTGTGGCGGCGGAACTGCTACGCCTGGACATCCCCCGCATCGGGACCCTCCCCCATTCCCTGCCGGCGCCCCGCCTGCCGTCTCTTGACCCGGGCGCGCTCAGCGGGCTGCTGATGCCTGCCGTAGCCATCGCCTCGCTGGCGGCGATCGAGTCCCTGCTGTCAGCACGCGTTGCGTCCGGCATGGCCGGACCGGACAGCAGGCCGAGCGGCCCCTACAGCCCGGACCGCGAACTCACCGGGCAGGGGCTGGCTTCCATCGCGGCCGGGCTGTTCGGCGGCATGCCGGCCACCGGCGCCATCGCCAGGACGGCCGTCAACGTTCGCTCCGGCGCCAGGACCCGGGTGTCGGCCATCGTCCATGCCCTGGTGCTGCTTGCCATCATCTACCTCGCGGCAAGGCTGGTGGGCAGAATTCCGCTGGCGGTGCTGGGCGGGATTCTGATGGTGACAGCCACACGGATGGTCTCAACCCGCACTGTCAACGCCATCCTTCGATCCACCCGCGCGGACGCCGCCGTCTTTGTCCTGACGGCGGTCATCACGGTGGCCTTTGACCTGATTGTTGCCATCCAGATCGGGCTGGCGGCCGCGGCACTGCTGACGCTGCGGAAGTTTGCTTCGCTCAGCGGGGTACGCCGCGAGCAGATTGCAGAGAAGCCGGTCGAGGGCGACGACCACATTGCCATCTTTAGGCTCGAAGGCGCGATGTTCTTCGGCGCGGCTGAACGCATCCTGCAGGAGATCAGCCAAGTGAAGGACATCCAGGTGGCGGTCATCCGGCTGTCTCAGGTGCGGCTGCTGGACGCCACGGGAGCCCACGCACTGGTGGAGGTCATCGCTGCCCTGGAGCTGCGCGGCATCACCGTGCTGCTGAAGGGCGTACGGCCCGAGCACCTGGCGCTGGTCACGAACGTGGGTGTCATCCGGTCCCTGCGCCACCATAAGCACCTCTTCACCGACCTGCCGGCGGCGATAGAGCACGCGCGCAGCCATGTCCGAAGGAACGCAGGCTACCTCTTGTAGCTCTTCCTGACGTGCTGGCCGCGGATCACCAGCGCCACGACGTGCAGGAGCAGGCCCACGCCGATCACCGGCAGCGACGCGACCATGAGGCCCTGAATGTGGGCGGCGTAGCCGGCAATGTTGAGAACTATTCCGGCGGCGATCAGGCCCATCGCGCTGAAAACCAGGATTTTGTAGGATACGGGCGCAACGGCCCAGAATTCGTTCAGCACCATGACAGTCTACTAGTCCGTGCCCGCACTCCGTGGGCCAAAAGACCCTGGCATGACCGAGGCAGTGTTTGCCACCGTCCGCACAGCCGGAGACCGGGGCGGGTGCCGGCGAAAGCCGCCGGAGGCCCCTCCCAAAAGACCCCGTGCACCAGATAGCGGGTATCGGTCACGGGGTCTCCTGGAAATGCTGGTGCGGGCTACAGCGCCGGCTGCACGCCAAAGGCTACCGCGAGCTTCATGATCTTTTCGGCACGGCCCAGGCGCGGCAGGTCGGACCCGTCGCGGATCACGCGGCCGTTGGCTTCGAAGTCGGCCATGAAGTCCGTGGCCCAGGCGACGTCCGACGGCGTGGGGCTGATGACCTCGTTGATGACGCTGGTCTGGTCGATGGCGAGGCAGAGCTTTCCGGTCATGCCCATCATCACGGTGATGCCGGTCTGCTCGCGCAGGATCGGGTGGTTGGTGCCGACGGTCGGGCCGTCGATGGGGCCGGGCAGGTTGCCGACGCGGCTGGCCACCACGAGCTTGGCGCGCGGGTAGGCCATGGCTTCGGGGGTGGCGGCCATGCCGGTGTCACGGCGGAAGTCGCCGGAGCCGAAGGCGAGGCGGAACGCGCCCTGGGCCTTGGCGATGTGGTTGGCTTCCTCGATGCCGAGCGCGCTCTCCACGAGGGGGATGACGGGCGTCTTGCCGTCCATGCGGTGGAAGCTTTCCGTGACCTGGTCCGCCGATTCAGTCTTGGCCAGCATGACGCCCAGGAGACCCGGGGTGCCGCGAAGGCCCGCGAGGTCATCCGCCCAGAACGGGCTGGTGGCGTCGTTGATCCGGACCCAGGCCTGGCCACCGCCGGTCAGCCAGTTCACCACGTTGTCGCGGGCTGCATCCTTTTGCGAGGGGTCCACCGCATCTTCGATGTCCAGAATGACGGAATCCGCACGGGACACCGCCGACTGGTCGAAGAGCTCAGTTTTCATTGCATTGACCAGCAGCCACGAACGGGCGATTTCGGCAGGGATGTTGCGTTCGTGCCGGGTGATCTCGGCGGTGGAAGAAGACGTCATGCTTCTACCGTATCCGGCCCGCGCCCGGTAAGGCGAAGATGACCGGTCCCCGGCGGCGACCAATACGACCAAAAGCGGAAGTCTATTGTCCCGCGGGCAACTCCGCATGCCTGCCGTCACAGGGTTTCACCTGACGAAACCGGGCGCCTCATGACCTTTCATTTCGCCGTATTTCCGCGGATTTCCAAGGGTTTCCCGCCGTGAACCGGGCACTTTCGTGCGGCGCGGAAGTGCGCTTACATCGATCCATCGGCCGCTGCGGCGGCCGGCAGGGAACGGTCGGCAAGACAGCCGCCGTGAACCCGCCGCACTGATCCACTCCGCACCGAACCATTCACCCAGCGCCAAGCATGAATCCACTGAAGGAACCCCACATGAAACGACACCTGACCATCCTGAGTGCTGCGGCCGCCGTCGTCATCGCCCTGACGGTGTCCGGCTGCGGCGGCCCCTCGGTGGCCGGCACAGGCGAACCCGGAGCCAACGAGGTGAAGGAACTCCGCTACCAGGGGTGGGCGAACACCGTGACCCTCCCCGAACTCGCCCAAGACCTCGGCTACCTGGGCGACGTGAAGCTGAACTGGGTGGGCAACACCATCAGCGGCCCGCAGGACATCCAGTCGGCAGCCACCGGGCAGACGGACTTCGGCGGGGCCTTCGCCGGAGCCGTAGTGAAACTGATCGAGGCCGGGGCGCCGGTCAAGGCAGTCATCAACTACTACGGCGAGGACAAGAAGACCTTCAACGGCTTCTACGTCAAGGAGGACAGCCCCATCCGGACAGCCAGGGATTTCATCGGCAAGAAGATCGCCGTGAACACCCTGGGCGCCCACTCGGAAGCCGTCATCAACACGTACCTCCGCAAGAACGGTCTTACCGCCGACGAGATCAAGCAGGTCCAGCTCGTGGTGGTCCCGCCCAACGACACCGAGGAAGCCATCCGCCGCGGCCAGGTGGACGCCGGCTCGCTGGGCAGCATCCTTCAGGACAAGGCCATCGCGAACGGCGGGCTGCGGTCCGTCTTCAGTGATTCGCAGCTGTTCGGCACGTTCGCCGGCGGCCCGTACGTCCTGCGCGAAGACTTCATCGCCCAGAACCCCAACACCACCCGGACGTTCGCCACGGGCGTCGCGAAGGCGATCGAATGGGAACGCACCACCCCCCGCGAGGAAGTGATTGCGCGCTTCACGAAGATCATCAAGGAGCGCGGCCGGAATGAGAACCCCGCCGCTCTGCAGTACTGGAAGAGCGTGGGCGTGCCCGCCAAGGGCGAAATCAAGGACGAGGACTTCACCCGCTGGAACGACTACCTGAAGTCTGTCGGGATCATCAAGGACGACCTTGATCCCAAGAAGCTCTACACCAACGAGTTCAACGGCCTCATTGCCAAGTAACCACCGCAAGATCATCCACCGCAAGCGACACAACAGTAAGGAAGAACAATGACCGTTATCACCGAAACCAAGCTCGAATTCGCCAAGCTGGGCTCCCGCATCGGCGCCGAGATCCACGGACTGGACCTCAGCGGGGACCTCAGTGCCGAGACAGTGGCGCAGATCCGCACCGCCCTGAATGAGCACAAGGCGCTCGTCTTCCGGGAAGCCAACATCCTCTCCGACGAGGCCCAGGTGAAGTTCGCCAGCCACTTCGGACCGCTCACCAAGGCCCACCCCACGGTTGCCTCCGTGGAGGGCGAGGAAAACGTCCTGCCGGTGGACAGTGAAAACGGCTCCGCCAACAACTGGCACACCGACGTCACGTTCGTGGTCAATCCGCCGCAGGCGTCCACGCTGCGCAGCATCGACCTGCCGGCCTACGGCGGCGAGACACTCATTGCCTCCTCCGCGGCCGCCTACCGGGACCTGCCCGATGAGCTGCGGAACTTTGCGGACACGCTGTGGGCCATCCACACCAATGACTACGACTACTCGGTGCCCAAGAACCTGGAGCACCAGAACGCTGAGGAGCGCCGCAAGGAGTTCACCCGGCTGAAGTTCGAGACTGCCCACCCCGTGGTGCGTGTCCACCCGCTGACCGGCGAGCGCGGATTGTTCATTGGGGGCTTCGCGCAGCGCCTGCGGATCGTGGGCCTGTCCAACACCGAGTCGAAGGACATCATCCGGCTGCTGCAGGCGTACGTCACCCGGCCCGAGAACGTAGTGCGGGTGAACTGGGAGCCGAACCAGCTGGTGCTGTTCGACAACCGGATCACCCAGCACTACGCGCCGGACAACTACGACGGCCAGCCCCGCAAGCTCAACCGCGTGACTATTGCCGGCGACATTCCCGTGAGCGTGGACGGCACGCAGAGCCAGGCGCTCAAGGGCGACTCCTCCACCTACTCGGAGGTCGCGCCCCTGAACTAGCGGCCCGCCGTCGGGCCCTGCCCCATCTAGCTCGCATGAGGTGTCGTTTTGAGGCGTGAAAACGACACCAACTGCGAGCTCGTTGGGCTTTAAGGGATGTTGCTCCCCCGGGCGGTGACCCAGAGCCGGTACCACTCGGCGCGGGTCATGGTCTCGGCCATACGGGCGGCACCGGCACAGGCCCGGATCCGGTCCGCATTCGCCGTCCCGATCACCGGGGCGATCCCCGCCGGGTGCTTCATGAGCCAGCCCAGCAGCACGGCCTCCCGGGTGGTTCCCTTCTCCCGCGCCATGTCCGAAAGCAGCTCGGCGGTGGCGGACTCGGCAGGTGTGACCCGTTCGGGCGGATTGCCGGTGTAGTGTCCCCGCGCCAGGGCGCCGTAGGCCTGGAGGGTGATACCGTGCCTGGCGCAGTATTCGAGCGTCCCGTGCGGGAAGCTGTAGCTTCCGGCTTCCGGATGGTTGACGAGGACCGTGCTCTCCAGCCAGTCCCGCTTGAGCAGGCTGAGTTCCAGCTGGTTGGCCACCACCGGTGTCTCGAGGCTGTCCTGCAGGAACTCGATCTGGGCAGCCGACATGTTGGACACGCCCAGCGCCCGCACCTTGCCCTCGGCCATCAGCTTCCCGACGGCGGCGCTCACCTCCGCCGGGTCCACCAGGGGGTCGGGGCGGTGAAGCAGGAGGACGTCCACGTAGTCCGTGCGCAGGCGCTCGAGGCTGCCGTTGACCCGCTCGATGATGGCGTCACCGCTCAGGTCGTAGTGGGTCTCCAGTCCCCGCTCGTTGAGCCGGATGCCGCACTTGGTCTGCAGCTGGATGCGGTCACGCAGGCCCGGCGAAGCGGCCAGGACCTCGCCGAACACCGCCTCGGATTTGCCGCCGCGGTAGATGTCCGCATGGTCGAACAGCGTGACGCCGATGTCCATCGCGGCCTCGATGGCGGCAGCGGCGGTTTCCACATCCGTGGTTGTGTGCGGGTCATCTGACCAGCTGCCTCCCAGGCCCATGCAGCCATAGAGGAGCCTGCCGGACGGAGTCGAATTTTCAGTCATTGCATCACTCTTTCACTTCCTCCAGCGGAGGCACAGTCCGTTAAAAAGCCCCGTGGCGGCACCCCCAACGGGTACCGCCACCGGGACGGGTTACTGAGCCGTTCTCAGCTGTGGCGTCAGCGCAGCCAGGCCGTGGTGTCGGCCGGCAGCTTGCCGTCTTCTAGCGGGGCGCTGCTGACCAGCACCGTGCCCGCGGGGAGCTCAACAGCCTCGTCCCCGAAGTTGGTCACAGACTGCCAGCCGCCGGGGCGGGTGAAGTGCAGGACCTCCGGGTTGCCGGTTTCGAGCCACTCGAGCTCTTCCTCGGCCTGCAGTTCGCGGCGCAGCTTGAGTGCCGTGCGGTAGAGCTCAAGGGTGGAGCCTTCGGTGCCGTCCTGCGCCTCGACGGCGTACTTGCTGAACCAGTCCGGCTGCGGCAGGTGGGCGCCGCCGTCGCCGAATCCGAACGAGGTTCCCTCAACGGACCACGGCAGCGGCACACGGCAGCCGTCACGGCCGACCTCCACGCCCTTGTTGCGGAAGAACGAGGGGTCCTGGCGCTCTGCGTCCGGGATGTCGGCGACTTCCTGGAGGCCGAGTTCCTCGCCCTGGTACAGGTAGGCCGAGCCGGGCACCGCGAGCATCAGCAGGGTGGCGGCGCGGGCGCGGCGCCGACCGAGCTCCACATCCAGCTCCTCTTTGGGCCCGCCGGCCAGCAGCCAGTCCTTGCCGTCCTGGCCCTTGGAGTGCTTCTTGCCCTTGGATCCCTTTGGCAGGCCGTAGCGGGTGGCGTGCCGGACGACGTCGTGGTTCGAGAACACCCAGGTGGAGGACGCACCGGTGGCGGCGGCCTCGGCCAGGTTGCGGGTGATGATCTCCTTGAATTCCTCGGCGTCGAAGTCGGCCTGCAGCAGGTCGAAGTTGAACGCCTGGCCCAGGCCCTCCGGGCTGGCGTAGCGCGGACGGCGGGTGGCGTGCACCCAGGCCTCGGCAACGGCAGTGCGCGGCGGGTTGTATTCGTTGAAGACCTCGCGCCACTCGGCGTAGACCTCGTGGACTTCGTCGCGGTCCCAGAACGGGTGCGAGCCGTCGGCGAAACCATCGGTGCCGGTGTTTGCCGCGCTCAGCTCCAGCTTGGACAGCAGCGGTTCGGTGAGGTCCTTGGTCAGGGCATGCGCCACATCGACGCGGAAGCCGTCCACGCCGCGGTCCGACCAGAAACGCAGGGTCTTGAGGAAGTCGTCGCGGACCTCCCGGTTGGCCCAGTTCAGGTCCGGCTGCTCCTTGGCGAAGATGTGCATGTACCACTGCCCGGGTGTGCCGTCAGCTTCGGTGATACGCTCCCAGGCCGGTCCGCCGAACACTGAGTCCCAGTCCGACGGCGCGAACTCGCCGTTGGGGCCCTTGCCGTCGCGGAAGATGTAGCGGTCACGGGCAGCAGAGCCCTTCGTGGAGGCGAGGGCTTCCTTGAACCACTCGTGCCGGTCCGAGGAGTGGTTCGGGACGATGTCGGCGATCAGCTTAATGCCCGCGGCGTGCAGCGCGGTGGCCATCTCGTCGAAGTCCTCCAGCGTGCCCAGCTTCGGGTCCACGTCGCGGTAATCGTCGACGTCGTAGCCGCCGTCGGCGAGAGCCGACGGGTAGAACGGGCTCAGCCAGACTGCGTCGATCCCCAGTGATTTCAGGTACGGAACCTTGGCCGTGATGCCCTTGATGTCGCCCAGGCCGTCACCGTTCGAGTCGGAGAAGCTTCGGGGGTAGATCTGGTAGACGGAGGCCTGGCGCCACCAGTTCGGATCGGCCAGACGGTCGGAATCGGACAGGGTTGCCAGCGTGGCAGTGGTGGACAAGGGATGATCCTTTTCTTGTGGTTGCGGTTGGTGCTGGATTGGGAAAGTTGGGTCTATTTGACGGCCCCGCGCATAACTCCGGAGAGTACCCACCGCTGGGCCAGGATGTAAACCACCAGGGTGGGTGCCATGGCCATCAGGTAGGACGCGAATGCGAGGCTGTAGTTGGTGTTGAATTCGCCCTGGAACAGCATCTGCACCACGGGAAGGGTCTGCAGGGCAGGGTCCGCGATCATCATCTGGGGCAGCAGGAAGTCGTTCCACGAGCCAAGGAAAGCGAAGATGCCCACCGTGGCGTTCATCGGAGCCAGCAGCGGGAAGATGATCTTGCGGAACACCTGCCACGTGGTGGCGCCGTCCATACGGGCCGATTCCTCCAGTTCCACCGGGATGGAGCGGACGAAGGCGATGTACAGCAGCGTGTTGAAGGAGATGCCGCCGAGGACGTGCAGGAACACGACGCCGGCCGGGTTGTCCAGGCCAAGCAGTGCTGTCTGCTTGATCAGGGGCAGGATGATCACCGGGAACGGGATGAACATGGCGGAGAGCAGGTAGACGAAGGAGCCGCGGAAGAACTTCCGGTTCCAGTTCCGGGCAATTGCGTAGGCAACGAGTGAGCTGCAGGCCAGGGACCCCAGGACGCTGAACACGGTGACGAACGCCGTGGACATGAAGGCCCGCGGGAAGTTGGTGGCCACGTAGGCGGCGGCGAAGTTTTCCCAGTTCATCGGGTTTGGCCATTCCAGGCCAGTACCGGTGCCGATCTGGTCCGGCGACTTCAGCGCCATGGCCACGGTGAAGTACAGCGGCAGCAGGACGGTCAGCGAGGTAACCAGCATCAGGGCAGTGAGCCACCAGTTGATCTTGAAGCCTTCGCGGTTGGAGCGGCGGGTTTTACCCGCGGGCGAGGACCCGTGCCTGCGGAAGCCGTTCTTGATGCCCGTGGACGCTGCTGCCCTGGCAATGGGCTCTGGAAGTGTGGATGCGGTCATTAGAGAGAAACCCCCCGGCGCTGGATGAGGCGCAGCTGGATGACGGAGATCAGCAAGGTGATCAGGAAGTAGATGACGGCGTTCGCCATCTGGTAGGAATAGTCGCCGCCCGTGAAGCCGGAGAAGATGCGCATTGCCACGGACTGCGTTGCCATGCCGGGACCGCCGCCGGTGAGGCCAACGATGATCTCGTAGGTTCCGAGGAAGCCCTTGAACCCGAGGATCACATTGATCACGAGGTACCCCACGATCAGGGGCAGTGTCAGGCTGAGGAACTGCCGGAAACTGCCCGCGCCGTCGAGGTCCGCGGCTTCATAGACCTCGGACGGCACGCTCTGGAGGCCGGCCAGGTAGATGATGGTGGCGCCGGGCGCTGCCTGCCACACGGTGACGATCACGATGGCCAGCCAGGCAAGGTTCTCGTTGGCGAGGATGCTCGTGGCCAGCGGCGTGAAGCCGAACTGTTCAGCCAGCACGGGGAGGGTGTTGGAGAACAGGTAGTTGAACACGAAGGAGACGATCAGGGCGGAGAGCACCATGGGGATGAAGAACACGGTGCGCATGCCGGTGCGCCACTTGATCTTGGCGTTGAGGCCGAGGGCGATGGCGAGCGCCACGACGTTGACCACCACGGTGGTGGTCAGAGCGAACACGAACGTGAAGATGTAGGACTGCAGTATCGCCGGGTCCTTGAAGATATTGACGTAATTGGACAGTCCGATGAACTTCCAGTCACCGTAGCCGGCATAGTTCGTGAGGCTGAAGAAGACGCCCACGAGTGCCGGCAGGGTGATAAAGAAGGCGAACAGCGCCAGTACGGGCACCACCATCCAGTAGTACGCGGGGTCGATCTTGTGCTTGGACCGGAACGTTTGGGTGCTGGCAGGGGCGGAAGTCGGTTTCTTGCGTCCTGCGGGACGGGCTGTCTGGGCCACCCGGGATGTTGTAGTCATGAAGGCTCCTGGATTCGGGGTGGGGGGGTCAGACCGCGGTGCGTTCGGCGACGCGGCGCCATTCGTCGTCGAGGGCGGACAGGAACTGCTCGCCGTTCTTGCTGTACACGAAGGACTGGATGTAGTTGTTCAGCGGCACCGACGGCGGGAAGTAGGTGGCAGCGCCCTGGAAGTAGCGCGCCTCATCGACCGCTGCGCCCAGCCCGCTGATCTGCGGATTGCTGACGGCGGGGGCGTCCTTGAGCGGCGAGAACGCAGCGTTCTTCTCGTTGTAGGTGTTGACTACTGACGGCGCGAGCAGGTAGTTGACGAACCGCTGGGCGGCAGCCATGTTCGGCGTGTTGCGGGTGATGGAGAGCGCCATGTCCACGTTCACGCGGGCCTTGGTCTCGTCCGGGTTGTTCGTCACCGGCAGCGGGAAGCTTCCGAGCCTGATGTCCTTGTTGGCCGCGACAAGCTGCGAGAGGGCCCACGGACCCTGCAGGTACATGGCCGCCTGGCCCTTGGCGAAGGCGGCGTTGCCGTCTGCATAGTTCTTGCTGGCGGCTCCGTTCTGCGCGAAGGACGCCAGCTGGAGCATTTTGGGCAGTGCCGGTCCGAAGTTGCTGGCAAACGACTCAGGGGCGTCCGCGGTGATGTCTGCACCCTTGGCGTTGAGCTTTGTGAAGAATTCCCCGACATCCAGAGCGCCGCCGGACACATAGTCAAACATGCCCTGGGCGAGGGTCCAGGGGTCCTTGAACGTTCCATAGATCGGCGCGATGCCGGCCGCCTTGAACTTTTCGCAGGCCGCCACGAACTCGTCCCAGGTGGTGGGTACTGAGACGCCCTGTGCCTCGAAGATGTCCCGGTTGTAAATGACGCCGGCGGCCGCCAGGGAGAACGGCAGGGCACTGATCTCGTTGCCGTTGTACTGGCCCCAGGAGCTGACGAGGTCCTGCATCTTCGGATCGATGGTGGCAGCCACGGGCATGTCCGAAAGGTCGGCGAAGATGCCCTTCCTGACGAAGTCTGCGGTGGCCTGCGCGAAGCCGCGGGTCACAACGTCCGGCGGATCGTTGCGGACCAGTCCCGGAACAAAGTTGCCCTCGTTGAAGTCCTGGACCACGCGGATGTCCGGGTTCAGTGCCTCGAAGTCCTTGATTACCTGGTTGAAGTAATCCACCACTTCGGGCTTGTTCTGCATGAACCGCAGCGTGGTGACGCCGTTCTGGGTGCTGGGCGTGGCGCCACAGCCGGAGAGGGGGACCATGAAGGCGGCGCCGGCGAGGCCCGCGGCCTTCAGCAGCGCGCGCCGGCTAATCGGGGCGGGGCTCACAGGGCAGAGGCCGACGTGCGGGCCTGGCGGGATTGGGGCTGGGGTCCGGGCGGGCGGTGCTTCAGGATGCTGTTCACGGTTGCTCCTTTGCAAAAGGCTGGGTGAATGTCTGGAAGAAAAGCCTGTGGTCGGCGGCCGTCCGGCCCACACGCTCAAAGTTTATATGGAATCTAAATTTAGTTCCTCAAGTATTATGTGGTGCAAAGCACAGGGAGGTCAACACCATGTCTGAAATGACGGCGGCAACGCCCCAGCTGCTGCGGCGTGTGAGCGCCGGTGCGGTCCTGGACTTCATGCGGGCCTCCGAGGCGGTGACGGTCACGGAAGTCATGCAGTCCACCGGGCTCACGCGCGCCACGGCCATCTCGGTGTGCGAAGACCTCATGGAGCGGGGCTGGATCAGGGAGCTGGAAAACCAGCGGGCGTTCGGCGGCTATCAGAAAGGCCGGCCGGCACGCCGGTTCGAGCTCAACGAACGCGCCGGCTACGTCCTTGGCATGGATGTGGGCGTCTCCAAGGCCACAGTGGTGGTGTCCGATCTCCGCGGTAAAACGTTGGGGCGGTCCAGCCAGCCGTTCGCCGGCGCCGAAATCTCGGCTCAGGAACGCATAGCCGTCATTGACCGGACAGCCATGACGGCGCTGCACAGTGTGGGAGCCGCCCCCGAGTCGGTCCTCGCTGTCTGCGCGGGCATCGCCGCGCCGGTGGATCGTCACGGAAATGTGCTGGCAGCCCAGCATTTCTGGGGACTGTTCGACGTCGGCCTCAAGGCCGCGCTGAAAGATCTCCGCGGGTGGACAGTACTGCTCGAAAACGACGCCAACCTCGCGGCCCTCGGCGACCGCTGGCGCGGCGCAGCGGCAGGTGTGGACGACGTCGTCGTCATCCTGGCCAGTGAACGCTTCGGTTCCGGAGTGATCGACGGCGGGCGGCTGCTGCACGGCAGCGGTGGCGGCGCCGGCGAGCTGGCGTTCCTCGACATGGTCGAGGGCGTGGGCGACACCTTCGGGATTGCCACCCTGGCGCGTGTCTGGGCAGCGGAGGCCCTTGCCGGGCGGGCCAAGACCTCGCTCCGCGAGCATGCCCGGGAGGGCGCCGAAGCGGAACATGTTTTCGCCGCGGCCGCTGCGGGCGATGCAGTGGCCCTGCAAATCCTCGACAGGCTGGCCGACAGGATGGCCCGGGTGATTGGCGCCGTGGCCACGGTCATCAACCCGGAGCTGGTGGTCATCGGAGGCGCGGTGGCAAATTCCGCGGGTGTGCTGCTTGGGCCGATCGCCGAACGCCTGACCGAGTTCACTGCGACGCCGCCGCGGGTGGCGGTTTCCCCGCTGGGCGACTCAATCGTGACGGTGGGTGCCGTCAGGTGCGCCCTGGACTACGTGGAGAAAAACACCCTGGACCTGGAGCTGTCCGTCCCGGCCTAAGCCGCCTGCCTGAATAGCCTATTCCGGCATGATCATGGTCCGCAGGTCGAGCTGGCGGAGCACCCTGTCCGCGACCTCCGGGTCCATGTCGGCCTCGTTGCGCGCGGCCACCACTTCCTGCCGGGCGGCGTCCAGGGCGATGGTCTGGACTGCGATGGCCAGCTCCCTGCCGCGCTCGCGTTTCTCGGCCAGGCTCTCGTTGCGGAGGCTGCCATCCAGCAGCTCGGCGTGCAGGCGCGTCATCTTTTCCTTCACCAGCGCCACCTTCTCTGGCGGCAGCTCCTTCATCAACTCGGTGTCCTTGAGCGCCGCCACGGCGGCCGCCTGGGCCCGCCTGGCCAGAAGCCGGGCCGCGTCCCGCTCCTCGGTTCCGTCCTGGGACGCCTTCAGGACGCGCATCAGCCAGGGCAGCGTGAGCCCCGGCAGGACCAGCGTGGCGAGCAGCACCGCGCAGGCAATGACCAGCAGCTCGTCCCGCGCCGGGAACGGCGTGCCGTCCGCAAGCGTGAGCGGGAGAGCCAGCGCGAGGGCCAGGGTGGCGAGTCCGCGCATCCCGCACCAGGTCAGGATCAGCACCTCTTTGGCGGAGGTGGGCTGCAGCAGGTTCTTGCGCTTGCGCGCCGACAGGGCCAGCAGGCCGAGCCAGCCGAACCGCACGGCGAACACCAGGATGCAGACCACGACGGCGGTGCCCACCATGCCGAGGATGCCGGCACCTTCCTTGCGGACGACGTCCTGGATTTCGAGGCCCACGAGGCCGAACGCCAGTCCGGTCACGAGGAGCTCCACCACGTCCCAGAAGGCCGTCCGGGTCACCCGCTCGGCGGCGTCCTGCGGGCGGGAGTGCCGCTGCATCTCCAGGGCGGTGACCACGACGGCGATAACACCGGACGCGTGGAATTCTTCCGCCAGGATGTAGGCGGCAAACGGCACCACCAGGGTGACTGCGCTGCGCGCGACCATCGATTGCACGAGCCGGGTGATCAGCGACGTCAGCCAGCCCATGGCGATCCCGACCACGACCGCAAGGGCAGCGCCCACCACAAACAGCAGGACGACGTCGGGTCCTATCCTGGTGCCGCCAACAGCTGCAGCGACGGCGGCCTGAAAGATGACGATGGCCGCGGCGTCGTTGAAGAGGCCTTCGCTCTGCAGCACTGTGATCAGGCGGCGGGGCATGCGGACGCGACCGGCAACCGACTCGACCGCCACCGGGTCCGGCGGAGCCACCATGGCGCCGAGTGCGATGGCGGCGGGGATGCCGATGCCCGGGATCATGAGCCACGCGGCGCCGGCAACCACCGCGGTGGAAATCACCACGAGGGCCACCGCGAGCATGATGAGCGTGCGCCAGCGGACCCGGAACACCGCCCAGGAACTGCGTTGGGCGGTGGCGAACAGCAGTGGCGGCAGGAAGATAGGCAGGATCAGCTCCGGCGAGATCTCCAGGTCGGGGAAACCGGGGATGAAAGTCAGCGCCACGGCCAGCAGGAGCATCAGGACCGGGTAAGGCAGCCGCAGCCGGTCCCCCAGGCCTACAGCCACCACCGTGGCGAGCAGCAGTCCGATAATGAGTGCCAGCTGGTCCATGTGCTCACTTTCCCCGGAGTGTTGGGCTCTGCGCCCCCGAAGCCGGAGGGCGGACCGTGCGATTCCACCCTACCGGGGGCCGGGCCGCACTCTTCGACGGCGGCCGCCCGAGGGGCCTGCCGCCGCTCCGCCGGCTGCTACTTGACCGGCTCCAGTGCGGCCGAGACCGGGAGGGTGCCGTCCCGGAACTCGATGGTCCGGCCTGCGCATCCCGGCAGGTCCAGCACGGCCGCGGCGACGATGGCCACGTTGGCCCGGGACGTGTTGGTTCCGGAGGCGGCGTCGGCGGGGTCCACGTCGATCAGGCCGTTCCCGGGACCGTCGGTCAGTGAACCGGGGCCGAGGATGGTCCAGGACAGCGTGCTGCCGCGCAGGTATTCATCTGCCGCCGCCTTGGCCTCGGCGTAGGCATGGAAGCTGTGGCCGGCCGGCACGCCATGGTTGGGGCCCGCACCGAAGTAGGAGACCATGACGTATCGGCGCACCCCAGCCTCCGCCGCGGCGTCCATGGAGCGGATGGCGGCGTCGCGGTCCACCGCCAAGGTGCGCTCCGGGTTGCCTCCCCCGGCGCCGGCTGACCAGACCACGGCGTCGTGGTTCCGGAGCCCGGCGGCGATTTCCGCCGTCGTCGAATTTTCAACGTCAAGCACCGACGGCGACGCGCCGGTCGCTGCGACGTCCGCGGCGTGATCGGGGTTCCGGATGATGGAGGTGACGCTGTGCCCCTCTTCGGTGAGAAGGGCGGACAGCTGGAGGGCCACTTTACCGTGGCCGCCGATGATTGCGATTCGGGTCATGCCTCCCATTCTGTCCCAGCGCGGGGTTTTGTCCCAGCACACACTTTTGTGGCTGCGCGAGGTTGTGTGCCGGCACGCGTCAGGTGCGGTTGCCGTAGCGGAGGAATACGACGCCGTTGCCGAACCGCCGTTCTTCGAGCAGTTCAAGGTTCAGGCGGACGTCGTGGGGGAGGTACCTCTTGCCGCCGCCAACGGCCACGGGCGAGACGAACATCTGGAACTCGTCCACCAGTCCCGCCCGGATGGCAGAGGCTGCGAGCTCCGGGCCGCCCACCGTCAGGTCCTGGCCGGCTTCCGTCTTGAGCCGGCTGACCGCATCGGCACTGAACTCCCGTTCGATCCGTGTCCGCGTGCTGGCGGGATTCTGCAGCGTTCGGGAGTACACCACCTTGTCTGCTGCCTTCCAGAGTTGCGCGAATTCCTGGACATAGGGCGGTTCGCCGGCGAAGGCGCCAGGATCCTCCCAGGCGAGCATGACTTCGTAGAGCCGCCGGCCGTAGAGATAGGTGCGCACATCCCGCTGGCGCTCGTTGACGAAGGTGTGCACTTCCTCGTCCGGGACGCTCCAGTCGAAGTTCCCGTCCCGGTCCGCTGTGTAGCCGTCGAGCGACATGATTCCCGAGTAGATCAGTTTGGCCATGACGCGCCTCCCGCTTCCGCTTGCCTGCAGTCAGTCCGACGTTAGGTTCGGCTGGTCCGGATTACAACGCCTGCGGATAACAGCGAACGGGAACCAACGCTGCCCGGCACAATGCCTCTGTATCTGGCCCCGGCCGGGCGGCCAGTCGCAGCATTCACACAGGATTGCATCAAGACCCCATCAAGGATCGGCTTGGGGGCATTCCGGACTGTCATGCTGGTCTTCGCATCCATCAGTGCCACTTTTCATAAACTCAAATGGGGGAAACCATGCCGGCAGGCCGGTTCAAGCACGCCCGAATCCGGGCGTCGCTCGCGACATTCACCAGTCCCGTGGTGCTGGGCCGGTCCCTCGCCGCGTCCGCCGTGGCCGCGGGCCTTCTGCTCGCCGGACTGGCCGTCCCGGCGGAGGCTGCCACATACTACTCAGCGCCGCTGCGCACCGCGGCGCGGTCGCTCGCGGTGGCGGCCGAGAACAACGTCGACTACGACAGGGCCCGGTATTTTGGCGATTGGAACGACACCAACCGCGACTGCCAAAACACCAGGCAGGAAGTCCTGGTCCAGGAGTCCAAAGCCGCCCTCGCTTACACCAGCCGCGGCTGCACCGCCAGCAGGGGAGGGTGGGTGACCTCGTGGGACAACCGTGTTCACACATATGCCTCAACGGTTCAGATAGACCACACCGTCCCCGTCCACGAGGCGTGGGGCTCGGGCGCGCGCTACTGGTCGCAGGCGCGCCGTGTGGCGTTCTACAACGATCTCGGCGACGCCCGGTCCCTCAGTGCCCAGACGTCGGCGCTCAACTCCGCCAAGCAGGCCAGGGGCCCGGAGTCGTGGATGCCTCCCGCGAACAAATGCGCGTACATCGGTGAGTGGATCGCGGTGAAGATCCGGTGGGGCCTGCGGGTGGACAGCGCAGAGAAGACTGCACTGATCCGGTACGCGGACTCCTGCCCCAACGTAAGGATCGGCGTCACCAGGGTCTAAGGCGTCGGGCCCAGCCGGACAGGAACTGAAGCCCCGGGGAAGCCCCGCACCGCCTTTCATGGCCGCGCAGGGCATTTTCTTGTCCCGTGCCCCCGGGTCCCAAGGTCGATGACGTACCATCCGTCTACCGCGGCCGTAACGGGTCTCGATCATCTACGGCGCGGTAGGTGGCCCGCTCTGGTGCACGGGGAATGAGCGGGCCACCGTCCCTGCCTCGTGCGGCACACGGTGCTCATTGGTGGATGGGGTACTTAAAACAGACGCAGGCCAGGGGCTGAATGCCTCTGGCCTGCGGAAACTGTAGCGGTGGGGAGGCTCGATCTCCCGACCTCACGATTATGAGTCGTGCGCTCTAACCAACTGAGCTACACCGCCACGAATGAGAAAAACCTGTGTCAAGCCGGTCAAGACCGCCCTGACACAGGCCCTCATTCAGAGCCCCCCACCGGAATCGATCCGGTGACCTCGTTCTTACCAAGAACGCGCTCTACCACTGAGCTAGGGGGGCAACGAGTAAATACTCTACCGGAAGATTTCCCACCCAACAAATCGGCGGAACAACGCCTCCGGAGCCGACGAAACAGTTGCGTCGGAACCATTTTTATGGCCTTCAAAACGCCCGCCTGGCGCCCCTGGATCGCAGCCCGGGCGGCGCCGTTGCGGACGCCTGACAGCGTCTCTGGAGGCCCCGCGTCTCCCACCGTCCGCCGGTTCCGGCCCCACGCCTAAACCTCCCTCAGCCGCCCCTTAAACACGCAGGGACCGGCTCGAAAGCCGGTCCCTGGGTGTTAGCCGGGAACTACTGCCGGGGAGCTACTACTCCCCAAACACTTTGTTACCACTTGCCCTTGCGGTTGAAGTCGCGGTGTCCGCCTTCGTTGCCGTGGCGGGGCTTGCGTGCACCGTCGCCGTGGCCGCCGAAGCGGGAATCACTGGCCTGGCCGCGGTTTGCACCGGAGTCGGCGCTGACGCCGCGCTCCGCGCGGTCGCTGTAGGAGCGTCCGCCGCGGTCCGCCGAGGAACGCTCGCCGCCGCCGGCGTAACCGCCGCGGTCGCCGTCGTTCTTGCGGAATTCCTTCTTGAAGCCGCCGTTGCCCTTGAAGTTGCCGCCGCGGTCGCCGCCACGGTTGCCCTGGTAACCGCCACGCTCACCGCCGCCACCGGAAGGCTTGCGTCCGTTGTCCAGCTCGAGGTGGATCAGCTCGCCGCCAATCCGGGTGCGGGAGAGGGCACGCAGCTGCTCCGGGCTCAGGTCCGCCGGCAGCTCCACGAGGGAGTGGTCCGAACGGATGTCGATGCCGCCGATCTGGGCCGAGGAGATGCCACCCTCGTTGGCAATGGCACCCACGATGGAGCCCGGCATGACGCGCTGGCGGCGTCCGACGGCGATCCGGTAGGTGGCGTTGCCCTCGGTCAGAGTGCGGGTCGGGCCACGGGAGCCGAAGCCGTCCTTGGCGCGTTCGCGCTTCTGGTACTCGGGAGCCGCCGGCAGTTCCTTGACCAGGAGCGGCTGACCGCCCTGCGCCATGACGGCAAGTGCTGCAGCGATCTCCGACGCGGGAACGTTGTGCTCTTCCTCGTAGGACGAGATGAGGTCGCGGAAGGCCGCAACATCCTCGGACTCGAGAGTCTCCGTGATGCGCTCGGCGAACTTGCCCAGGCGCAGCGTGTTCACGGTTTCGGCGGTGGGCAGGTGCATCTGCTCGACCGGCTGGCGGGTGGCCTTCTCGATGGAGCGCAGCAGGTACTTCTCCCGCGGCGTCATGAAGAGGATCGCGTCGCCCGAACGGCCTGCACGGCCGGTGCGGCCGATGCGGTGGACGTAGGACTCCGTGTCGTGGGGGATGTCGTAGTTGACAACGTGGCTGATGCGCTCAACGTCAAGGCCACGGGCCGCGACGTCGGTGGCCACCAGGATGTCGATGCGGCCTTCCTTCAGCGCTTCAACAGTGCGTTCGCGCTGCTGCTGCGGGATGTCGCCGTTGATGGCGGCAGCCTGGAAGCCGCGGGCCTTCAGCCTGTCAGCCAGGTCCTCGGTGGCCATCTTGGTGCGGACGAAGGCGATGACGCCGTCGAACTCTTCGACCTCGAGGATGCGGGTCAGGGCGTCGAGCTTGTGCGGGCCCATGACCTGCAGGTACCGCTGGCGGGTGTTGGCGCCGGTGGTGGTCTTGGACTTCACCGAAATCTCGGCCGGGTTGTTCAGGTACTGCTTGGACATGCGGCGGATCTGGCTCGGCATGGTGGCGGAGAACAGTGCCACCTGGCGGTCCGACGGGGTCTGCTGGAAGATCTGCTCCACGTCTTCGGCGAAGCCCATGCGGAGCATTTCGTCGGCCTCGTCCAGCACCAGGTACTGGAGCTCGGACAGGTCCAGGGAACCCTTGGCAATGTGGTCGATCACACGGCCGGGGGTACCGACGACAACCTGCGCACCGCGGCGCAGGCCGGCGAGCTGGGGGCCGTAGGCGGAGCCGCCGTAGACGGGGAGGACGGTGAAGTCATCGATGTGCTTGGCGTAGGAGGTGAAGGCCTCGGCAACCTGGAGCGCGAGCTCGCGGGTCGGCGCGAGAACCAGGGCCTGCGTCTTGCGTGACGGGCCGTTGAGGTCGTGGAGCTCGGCCAGGCGGGACAGTGCCGGTACTGCGAATGCTGCAGTCTTACCGGTGCCGGTCTGGGCGAGGCCCACGACGTCGCGGCCTTCAAGCAGCAGCGGGATGGTTGCTGCCTGGATGGGGGACGGCTTTTCGTAGCCGACGTCCTGCAGGGCGGCCAGGACGCGGCCGTCGATGCCGAGATCGGCGAACTTCACGCCTTCTTCTTCGTCTTCCTCGGCCTTGGCTGCGGGAGCGTCGGCAGGGGCGGGCTCTGCTGCGGGAGCATCGGCAGGGACGGCCGTGGCTTCGGGAGCGTCGGCGGGCTCTGCTGCAGGGACAGCGGCCTCAGTGAATTCGACGGTCGCGCTCTCGGTGTTGACCGTGTTCTCGGCGTCGATGTTGTCGTTGTGATTTTCGGGCATAGGGAAGTTTCCTCATCCATAGGGGGCCAGGCGGCACAACCCGAGGTGAGCGGAGCCGCAGTACATGTGCCGTGGGTGCCGGGCATACATTGACCGGCCGGTCACGTAGAAGTCCGGCGCTTTCGCAATCCCGTGGCAGGACTTCCCGCTGCATCTCTTGGCTGCTATCCCAGCAGTCTGTACAGCGTTTTCTTTAGCCGGCTCTCCCTATGAAAATGCCCGCATCACATTTGCGGACTCCAACACTTGCCAGTCCTGCCTCAAAAATTGGGCAGGAATAAGGGATTTCCGGAGTGGGGGATATTTCAAGTGTAGGGCATACTTCCGCCCATGGGTAACCGAGGGTCCCGCAGGCTTCGGTGAGCTTGCCCACACGACGGTCTTCCGCCGTCGTTCTTCCCCGCTTTTTTGGATGCCGGCAGCCGCCGGCGGCTAGCTGCCGACGCGGCGCAGAAGCTTCTCGAATTCGTCCTGGTACTCGGGCTGGAGACGGATTTCGCCGTCGGCGTCGGCGTCGCGGAGGGCCTCCATGGCTTCAACATCCGGCTGGCTGAACCACCGGCCAACGGTCACTCCGTGGCTCGGAACGAAAAGCCTATGGATGTGGTCCCCGGCCTGGATGGAGCCGGTGCGGATCACCCGAAGGTAGGTGCCCACGCGTCCGGCCTCGGTGAAGCGCTTGACCCACTGGCTCTCCCCCATGCGCCGCTGGAAGGCAGCGCACGGAACGCGCGGCGAGGTCACCTCGACTTCGACGTCCAGGCCGATCTTCCAGCGCTCGCCGATGACGGCGCCGGTGGTCTCGATGCCGGCAACGCGCAGGTTCTCACCGAATATGCCGGGCGGCAGGTCGCGCTGCAGTGCACCGACCCAGTAGTCCGCATCGGCCTGGGAGTAGGCATACAGCGCCTGGTCCTCGCCGCCGTGGTGGATCCTGCTGGCCTGGATATCGCCGTGCAGGCCAAGTTTGTGCACCTTCACGGGCCCTTCGACAGGGCGTTTGTCGATCGCGGTGACACCCACGCTCCCCTCATCAGGCAGGAGCTGGTGTACCCGGCAGACGGCAAGCAGAGTGGCGGTGTCCATGGCAACAGTCTAGGTTCTCGGGACTGTGCTGTATTCCGTGTGCCGATAGCGGCCCGTCCCACATATTTGTTAGCGGCACGCCGGTGCAACTACTAGGCTGACTGCAGGATTCCGTTGCGGGCGCCGCCCGCTCAAGACGGCACGCCACCGGCGTGAACCGATCCCGTGACTTAATCAATGACTTAATCAGAGTGACCCGACAGCATGGACCAGCAGGGGGACCCGTGAACCCGGAGAAGGACCCGCCAAAAGACCGCGACGGCGATGCGCGCGACGATGCGTCCGCCGCCGGCGCGCCGAAGCCGCCACCGTGGCAGGTGCCCAAGCCGGAGCTCCGGCCCGAGCTGCTGGACCCCGAGTTGTTCAAGCCCTCCGGACAGCGTCCGGAGAAGCCCGGCAAACGGGGCCCCGGAAAGCCCGGCTCCACGTCCCCGGCGGGCCCCTCCGGGGAACCGGGGCAGCCGGACTTCCCCGCGCCGAGCCCCATCATCGACCCCTTCGCCCGGGAGCGCGAGCGCGAACTGAACTCCGCAGCGGCCCGGAAAAAGCGCTCGCAGCGCCGCACCGTGGTGGTGGGCCTCGGCGTGACTGCGCTGCTGGCCGGCACCATCACGGCGATCGTGGCCAGCAATGAACAGGATGCGGACTACGCGCAGGTCTGCTTCAACGACGAGACCGGCGAACGGGTGGAGGACACCCAGTGCAACAGCACAGCGGGCCGGGGCGGCGGCCTCTACGCCTGGTACTTCTACGCCCGGGGAGCCAGTGTTCCGGGCGTGGGGCAGAACCGGTCTTCCTACCCGAGCTTCACCCGGACGGTTCCGCAGGGGGCCAAGACGTCCACGGGGTACAGCAGCAAGGGCGGCACCGTCAGCAGGGGCGGCTTCGGCAGCAGCTCCAAGGGCGGAAGCACGGGAGGCTAGGGTGAAGAGACTTTCCGCAACGCCCCGGCCGGACTGGAAACAGAAAATCGAAGAGCAGGGCCTGGTTTTCTCGACCACCACCATGCCGGACGGCAAGAAGATCGAGTACTGGAACGAGTCCGCCTACTACGAATTCACCATGGACGAGGTGGAGGCCCTGGAGCAGACCGCCGAGGACATGCACGGGATGTGCCTCGAGGCCGCAAAATTCCTGGCCACCGGAGCCATGGGGCCCATAGGCATCGGCCAGCAAGGGCTGGAACTGGCGGCCGAATCGCTGCAGGCCGGGGACATGGACATCTACGGCCGCTTCGATTTCATCTACGACGGCCAGGGCGGCGCAGCCAAGATGCTCGAGTACAACGCCGACACGCCCACGGGCCTGATCGAGGCCGCCGTGGCCCAGTGGTTCTGGCTGCAGGACGTGTTTCCGGACAAGGACCAGTGGAACGGCATCCACGAGGCCCTCATCCGGCAGTGGAAGAAGCTTCAGTACCGGACCGGCATGAGCACCCTGCACATCGCCCACTCGGAGGCGGAGGAATCCGGGGAGGACTGGATGACCGCCGCGTACATGCGTGACGTCGCCAGCCAGGCAGGCTGGACCACCATCGGCATCAACATGTCAGATATCGGCTGGGACCCCAACCTGAAACGCTTTGTGGACCTGGACAACTTCATGATCAGCACCATCTTCAAGCTCTACCCGTGGGAGCTGATGATGAAGGAGCCCTTCGGCCACCGCCTGCTCGAGCGGGCCCACAATCCGCGCTGGGTGGAGCCGGCCTGGAAGATGCTTCTTTCGAACAAGGCGTTGCTCGCCGCCCTTTGGCACCTCTACCCCGGACACCCGAACCTGCTGCCGGCCTACCTCGACGGGCCCGGGCCCCTGAAGGAGTGGGTGGCCAAGCCGCTGCACGGGCGGGAGGGCGACAACATCAGGATCCACGCCGAGGGCATCAGCCTGGAGCAGCCCGGCGGCTATGGCCGCGAGGGCTGGTGCTACCAGCAGTTCCACCGGCTGCCCGACTTTGACGGCAACCACCCCGTCCTTGGCCTGTGGGTGGTGGACGGCGAGTCCGTCGGCTGCGGCATCCGCGAATCGGACGGCCCCATCACCGACTACTTCTGCCGCTTCGTGCCAAACACCATCGACGCACCGGCGCCCCTCTCCGTCCAGGCCCACTCCGCGGCCAACTCCAGCAAGGCAGGTATCGCACTATGAGCACCGGAACCACGACGGCGGGCGGCGGCGCCGGAAACCGGCCGCCTGGCGCGGTTCCCGGCAAGGGGCTGCGCGCCGGGATCCTGGACCTCGGCGACTCCGTCATGCTGGGCCTGGCCTCGACCGCGCCGGTCTATTCGCTCGCCGCCACCTTGGGGCTGATTGCGGCTGTGAACGGGAAATACACCGCGCTGGTCCTGGTCTTGGGCTTCATTCCCGTGCTGTTCATCGCGTACGCGTTCCGCGAGCTCAACAGTGCCATGCCGGACTGCGGCACCACCTTCATCTGGGCCCGCACCGCCTTCGGTCCGTGGGCAGGCTGGCTGGGCGGCTGGGGTGTTGCGCTCGCCGGCATCGTGGTCCTGGCCAATCTGGCGCAGGTGGCCGGGCAGTACCTGTGGCTGCTGGTGGGCGACGGTTCCCTTGCGGAGAACAGCCTGCTGGTCACGGCTACGGGAGTTATGTTCATCGCCTTCATGACTCTGGTGAACTACCGCGGGATCCGGCTGGGCGAGCATGTTCAGCGCGTCCTGACCTACGTGCAGTACATCTCGCTGGGCATCTTTGCGGTGGCCATCATTTTCAGGATCGCGGGCGGGGCATCCGGCAGCGCCACAGCCATACAGCCGTTCGATATCGAGTGGTTCAATCCCGCGGGCGCCTTCGCTGATCCGGGCGCGGTGGTCCACGGCTCCCTTCTGGCACTGTTCATCTACTGGGGGTGGGACACCTGCCTTGCGGTGAACGAGGAAACGGAGAATCCGTCCACCACTCCGGGCCGCGGCGCCGTCATCTCGGCCTTCGTCCTGGTGGCCATCTACGTGTCCATGGCGCTCCTGGTGATGATGTACGCCACCGTGGGGTCCGAAGGGATAGGCCTCGGCAACAGTGAGAACCAGAGCGACGTCTTCCTTGCCATGAAGGACGTGGTCCTTGGCCCGTGGGGCTGGCTGATCGTCGTCGCCGTCCTGGCCTCCGTGCTCTCCTCGACGCAGACCACCATCCTTCCGACGGCACGCGGCACCCTCTCCATGGGTGTCCACGGCGCGTTGCCGCCCAAATTCGGCGCGGTCCACGCCAGGAATCAGACTCCCGGTTTCTCCACCCAGGTGATGGGAGCAGCGGCGGTCGTCTACTACTTTGCCATGAGCTTCCTCAGCGAGAACCTGCTCTCCGATTCGATCAGCTCCATCAGCCTGTTCATCGCGTTCTACTATGCCCTGACCGGCTTCGCGTGCGTCTGGTACTTCCGGCGCACGCTCCGCGGATCTGCCCGCAATCTGTGGTTCCGCGGGATCCTGCCGCTGATCGGCGCCGTGCTGCTCACGGCAGCCTTCTTCGTCTCTGCGGCACAGATGTGGGACCCGGCCTACGGGGACAGCCAGATCTTCGGCGTCGGCGGGGCGTTCGTCAGCGGCGTGGTGCTGCTGGCCCTGGGAGTGGTGCTGGCCGTGGTGTGCCGGTTCCTGCCGTCCACGCGGAACTACTTCCTGGGCAGGCAGCAGGTCTCCGCCAGTCAATAGCCCCAGCCAGGGTGGCGCCAGCCCGTAGGATGCTGGCATGAGCAACGACGCCCTTGATCCCGCTGCAGCCACGGCCGAGTACGGTCTCCCCGATCCCTCTGATGTCCTGGCGCTGGATTCGCTGCTGAGCCATGACGAGCTCGCCCTCCGGCAGCGGATCCGCGACTTCACCGACCAGCAGATCCGCCCGGACATCGCCGACTGGTATGACCGCGGCGTCTTTCCCCAGCACCTCCCCGCCCAACTGGGCGAGCTGGGTGTGCTGGGCATGCACCTGGAGGGCTACGGCTGCCCTGGCCGCTCCGCGGTGGAATACGGCCTGGCCGCCATGGAACTGGAGGCCGGCGACTCCGGGATCCGCACCTTCGTCTCGGTGCAGGGCTCGCTGGCCATGACCGCCATCTACAAATGGGGCTCCGAGGACCAGAAACAGGAGTGGCTCCCCCGCATGGCCGCCGGCGAGGTAATCGGCTGCTTCGCGCTGACCGAGCCGTCCGCGGGTTCTGATCCGTCGTCCATGACCACCATGGCCAGGCAGGACGGCACCGGGGAGGACGCGGGCTGGATCCTGGACGGCGCCAAGCGCTGGATCGGGCTCGCCTCCATCGCCGACGTCATGGTGGTGTGGGCCAGGACCGATGACGGAGTCCGCGGCTTCCTCGTGCCGGCAGGCACTGCGGGAGTCACCGCCGCGCCGATCGGCAGGAAACTTTCCATGCGCGCCTCCGTCCAGTGCGATGTAGTGTTCGACGGCGTGCGGCTGGGACCGGAGGCCCTGCTGCCGGGTGCGGTCGGACTCAGCGGGCCGTTCTCCTGCCTCAACGAGGCCCGCTACGGCATAGCCTGGGGCGCGATGGGCGCCGCCCGTGACTCCTACGAGGCGGCCCTGAACTACTCGATGGAACGGATGCAGTTCGGCCGGCCGCTCTCCGGCTACCAGCTCACCCAGGAGAAGCTGGTGAACATGCTGCTGGAAATCCAGAAGGGCACCATGCTTGCGCTGCACCTGGGCCGCCTCAAGGATTCCGGCAGGCTCCGTCCCGAACAGATTTCGCTGGCCAAGCTGAACAACGTCCGTGAGGCCATCAGGATCGCCCGCGAGGCACGGACCATTCTGGGCGGCAACGGGATCACCCTGGACTACTCGCCGCTGCGGCACGCCGCGAACCTGGAGTCCGTCCGCACGTACGAGGGAACGGACGAGGTCCATACCCTGATCATCGGACAGCACATCACCGGGCTGTCCGCCTTCCGGTGACGAGGTTGGCAGGAGCCGCTGGTTGAGCTTGTCGAAACCGGTTTCGACAAGCTCAACCAGCGAACAAGCTGCACCCCGGCACGCCAGACGCCGACGCGCGCTAAAGCACTCAGGCCGAGAAGCCGCCGTCGGCTTTGATCAGCTGGCCCGACACCCAGCGTCCCGCCGGGGACAGCAGGAAGGCGACAGTGCCCGCTACGTCCGCCGGAGTCCCGAGCCTGCCACCGGGCTGGCGACGGGACAGTTCCTCCCGAAGCTCCCCGTCCATCCAGCCGGTGTCCACCGGCCCCGGGTTCAGCACGTTCGCCGTGATGCCCAGCGGGCCAAGTTCCCGGGCGGAGGCGATGACGATCCGGTCCAGTGCCCCCTTGGACGCCCCGTACGGCAGGTTGAACGCTGTGTGGTCGCTGGTCAGCGCGACGATCGCACCGCCGTCGTCGGCTGCCTGCCGGGCGAATGCAGCGATCAGCTGCCAGCTGGCGCGCGTGTTCACGGCGAAGTGACGCTCAAAGCTTTCCAGCGTGGTGTCCAGGACGCCCGAATCAACGGACTCGGCGTGGCTCAGCACCAATCCGTGGAGCGTGCCCGTCTGTTCCGCGATGCCGGCCATCAGCCTGTCCACGGCCTGCGGATCCTGGAAATCGGCGGGCAGTGCCAGCACCCGGGCACCGATGGCTTCCAGCTCGGCGGTGAGCTGTTCGACGTCGTCAGGCTGGATTCCCCAGGGCATCCGGGCGTCGTACTCCTGCCAGTAGGTCAGGACCAGGTCCCAGCCGTCGGCAGCCAGCTGCCGGGCGATCCCGGCGCCGATCCCGGCCAGCCGGCCGGTGCCCGTGACGAGGGCCGTTTTGCGCTGGGGTTCAACCGCCTGGAGTTGCGCGTGGTCGGGTTCAAGGCTCATGCCGGCAGCTCCGCCACTTTGCCCCGCCGCAGCACCACGAGCCAGCAGGCCATGATGGCCAGGGCACAGAACACGCCTGCGCTGGAGGCCATGATCCACAGCCCGGGCGTCTGGATGTTGAGGTTCCCTGCCCCGAACGCGGTGCCGATGGTCTTGGGCGAGAAGAGGAACACGATGATTGAAACCCCGAGGACTACTCCCATGAGCCAGCGCATCAGCCGATGACGGTGAGGCGTCTCGCGCAGGGTCCAGGCAAATGCAGGCAGCACCGCCGCTATCCAGACCCAGTGGTGGGACCACGAAACGGGACTGACGAGCAGCATGGTGAGGGCCGTGGCGGAAATGGCCACCACCCTGGAGCCTTGGTCGCTGGCGGACTTGATGACGGCCGCGCCGAGGGCCACCACCAGGAGACTCAGGACCAGCCAGGGGAGAGTGACTCCGGCAGCAGGAACACCGAAGTGCAGCAGCGCCCCTTTAATAGACAGGTTGTCCACGTAGCCTGCCCCGCCGATCCGGGAGGTGTCCGGAAGGATGTCAAGCCAGAATTGCAGGGACTCTGCGGGTCTGATGAGCCAGCCCAACAGCACGGTGGAGGCGAAGCCGGCGCCCATGTTCAGCAGCCCGCGCCAGTCCCTGCGCACCAGGAAGTAGAGGCCGAACACCAGGGGTGTCAGCTTGATTCCGGCCGCCACGCCCACCAGGAAGCCGCTGCCGGGCAGGCCTCGGCTCCAGCGCGGGTTGCGGGCCAGGAGGTCTGCCGCCATCATCCCCATCAGGAGGATGTTGATCTGGCCGAAGGCCAGGGTCTCGCGCCACGGGCCCAGGTTGAGAACGGCCAGGAGCAGCACCACCGCGCCCAGGCGGTTGAGCAGCGAGGGCAGCGTGGCGGAGGCAAAGGTGCTGCGCCAGTCGGACTTGGCGTTCCAGTAGCGGACTCCGCGCGCCGCCACCCATGCGGCGACGGCCACCCCGGCGGCGTTGAAGAGCAAGAGAGCCGTTTCCTGCGGCAGCCTGGCAAGCAGGCTGAAGAGGAGCGCCGCGAACGGCGGATAGGTGAACGGAAGTTGCGGACCACCTGCCCATTCCAGTGTCAGACGGTAAAGGCCCGACGGCGCGAGGCCGGCTTCGTTCAGGACCTTGCCGCCGTGCCAGTAAACGCTGAAGTCCAGGCCCTTCTCGCCCCACGCGTCGAGCCGCGATGAGATGAAGATGGCGGCCGCCAGCACCGCGAGCAGCGTCAGGAACTCCGCGGAAAGCACCGCGGCCAAAGGACGGCGCAGGCGCCCCTCCGGGCAGGCGACCCTTCCGTCTTGTGCGTCAGCGGGCGTACTGCCTTGTGCTTGGGCGTCGAGCAGTGCCATTCAGTGTCCCCCTGATGTGCAATCCTGCCGAAGCGTGGATCCTGTATGTGCGCCTGATGCACGCGTTTTGCGCCGTGCCGCAGGACCCGCGCCCGACCAGGCGCCACCCGCTCATTCTACTGACCGCTGGCCGCTTGCTCCGGCGCCCCGCCTGCCGGCACCGGAATGTGGCCGCTCATGACGGAGCGCCGGACTTCTACGAAGCCGGCGGCGTCGCCGCTGCGGGCCGCCGAACGCCACTGCCGAATGTCAGGCAGCGCCAGCGGCGACCGGTGCTGGCTGCGCCTTGCCGGCATCCTTGCGCATCGTGGCGCTGATGACCGCGGCAATGGTGCACATCGCGGCAGCGGCGAACCACGCGTAGGTGTACTGGCCCGTGGCGTCACGGATCGCCCCTGCGGCCAGGGCTGCCGCTGCGGCGCCGAGCTGGTGCGCGGCGAAGACCCAGCCGAACACCACGCTGCCGTCTGCGCCGAACACCTTGCGGCAGATGGCGGCCGTGGGCGGCACGGTGGCCACCCAGTCGAGGCCGTAGATCACCACGAACACGATCATGCTGGGCTGAACCGACGCGCTCAGGAGCAGCGGGAGCACCAGCAGCCCGATCCCGCGGAACTGGTAGTACACGGCCAGCAGGATCCTCGGGTTAAAGCGGTCGGTCAGCCACCCGGAAGCGATGGTGCCCAGGATGTCGAAAATTCCGACGACCGCCAGCAGGCCCGCCGCGGTGGTCTCCGGCATGCCGTGGTCGTGGGCGGAGGGAATGAAGTGCGTCCCGATGAGTCCGTTGGTGGTGGCGCCGCAGATGGCGAATCCGGCCACGAGTGCCCAGAACGTGCGCACCTTGCTTGCACGCTTGAGCACCTGCAGCGCGCGGACAGCCGCGTTGCCGCTGGGCTGGGCGGCGGATCCGGTGACCACAGTGACAGCAACGGTGTTGGCCGGAGGGGCGGACTCCGGTTCCGAGTCGCTGACCGACGCCTCCGCGCCGTAAGGCAACACCCCGACGTCGGCCGGCGAGTTCTTCAGGAACTTCAGAACCAGCGGGACCACCGCCAGGGCGCCGGCCGCGATGAGGAGGGAGGCCTGGCGCCAGCCGGGATCCTGCGCCAGCATGGCCATGAAGGGCAGGAAGACCAGCTGGCCGGCGGCGCTGCCGGCGGTCAGGATGCCGATCACCAGCCCGCGGCTCCTGGCGAACCACGTGTTGGCGATGGTCGCCGCGAATACGAGCGCCATGGAGCCGGTCCCCAGTCCGATAAGCAGCCCCCAGGTCAGCAGGATCTGCCAGGACTGGCTGACCAGCACGGTCAGCGCGCTGCCGGCCCCGATCAGGACGAGCGCCACGGCCGTCACGGCTCGGATGCCGAACCGTTCCATGAGGGCGGCGGCGAACGGGGCCGTGAGGCCGAACAGGACCAGGTTGATGCTGACCGCGGCGGACAGCACCGTGGTGGACCAGCCGAATTCCTGCTGCAGCGGGACCATGAGCACGCCGGGCGCGGCCCGGAAACCGGCGGCGCCAACAAGAGCCAGGAACGCCACGGACGCCACAATCCAGGCCGGGTGCAACCGGCGCCGCCGCGGCGTCCCGGGGGTCGCGGGCTGCGTCCCGGGGGTCGCGGTCTGCGTGCCGGGGCTTCCGTGTTCCTGGGTTCTGGCGTCCGGGGCTTCGGCTTCGCTCACTTCGTTGCTGCTCATGCTGCGGCCCCTTGTTGTCCGGTTGCTTCCGTGGCGGCGGGTTCTATTTGCCCGTGCTCTGCTTGCTCGTGCCCTGCTTGCTCGAACCTCATCGGTTCCTGGTCGGAATCGGGCGCGGTTGCCAGCTGTACCGGCCTTCCGGTGCGCGTCAGGCTGTGCCAGCTCGTGTTGTCGGCCGTGAGCCGTTCACCGCATTCCACGCAGGTGTCCGCCGAGTTGGTCCGGTGCCCGCACCGGGAATGGATCACGTACATATGGGCGGCTTCGGACGGTGCGGGGAGATGCTTTTCCGCCCAGATCACCACGGCGTTGAGGACCGGCAGCGCATCCTCGCCCTTGGGTGTGAGCACGTACTCCTGGCGGGTGCGGCCGCCGTCGTCATACGGTTTTTTGGTCAGCAGCCCGGACTCGACGAGGGCGGCGAGCCGCTTGGTGAGGACCGAGTCCGCCACCCTGAGACGCTCCTTCATGGCGTCGAAGCGGCCGTTGCCGAAGAACACCTCGCGCAGGACCAGCATGCCCCAGGGGTCGCCGAGAATGTCGAGGCCGCGGGCCATGCTGCAGGTGCGTTGGGACCAGTCCGAGCGGAGTGCCATGAGGCGAGCCTAGATGACTTTCTTGAAGAAAGCCAGGCCCCGGGCGTTGATTCGGGCGTTGAGATGGGCATTTGGCGGCAATCCGCCTCGGGAACACTGTCGGCGAAATGTCACTTCGGCGCAGAAGGTACCTTCCGCAGCGCGGCCCGCGCGGGCCGGTACGCCAGGGCCCAGTAGCCGAGCATCGCCATGCCGCACAACACGCCAAGGCTGGAGACCATCAGCGGCCACGCCGTCCGCGGATTCACGCCCCAGACTTCGGCTCCGGCCATCATGGCGAGGTCCTTCGGGGTGAGGTAAAACGCCACTGCCGCCGCTGCCACGAGGATCCAGCCGGCCAGCCGCATCCGGCCCGCCCGGGAGGGAACCCGGTGCATCGCAAAGGCCATGGAAGGCAGTGCCACGGCCATCCACACCCAGTGGTGCGACCAAGAGATCGGGCTGATGAGAAGCATGAGCACCGCAGTCGCTGACACCGCCACGAAGTTTTCGTCGGCGGCAACGGTCCACTTGATCACCAGCGCGGCCACCGCCACGAGCGCGAGGGAGAGCACAAGCCACAGCAGGCTGGTGACCCCTGAGTCCGGCAGCCTTAGGTGCAGCAGCAGTCCCTTGACGGAAAGGTTGTCCACGTAGCCGGGATCGCCGATGCGGCCGGTGTCGGGAAGGATCTTTGTCCAGAACATGACCGAGGCGTTGGGCAGCACGGCCCAGGCCGCGGCGATGGATCCGAGGAATCCGGCGGCCATCCATCCCAGCGCCTTGAAGTCGCGGCGCACCAGGAAGTACAGCCCGAACACCAGCGGCGTGAGCTTGATCCCGGCAGCCATCCCGATCAGCAGCCCGGCGGGCCAGCGGATTTCTCCGGCGCGGGCCTTTCCGTGCAGGGCGAAGTCCGTCAGGATCAAGCCCATCAGGATGATGTTGATCTGCCCGAAAACGAAGGTGTCGCGCCACGGACCCAGGAGCAGAATGGCCCCCGTTCCGGCGAGCGCCACGGCCCGGAAACGCCAGTCCGCGAAGGTCTCGCGCCAGCGGCCCAGGCCGAAGTAATGCCGGCTCAGCCAGGCCGAGACCACCGCGGCTCCGGCCAGCGCCGCGCCAATGAACAGCATGCTGCTCTGGCCGAGGCTCATGGTGGCCAGCCCGGCGAACAGCAGGGCTGCGAACGGCGGGTACGTGAAGGGCAGCCCGTCGCGGACGGCGTAAAGTTCGCTGACCCCGCTCTCACCGGTCTGCAACACCTTGGTTCCGCCGTAGTAGTACACCTCGAAGTCGTTCATCATCGGGGCGTACTGGGTGTACAGCACCGCGAGGGAGGCGACGACGGCGAGCGCACCGGCCGCCGTCATCAGCCATCCGCGGGCGGTCTGCCGCCCTGTGGCCGGCGGCCGTGCCGACTTCCGAAGTGCTGACTGGGGTAGTGCTGACTGCGCCGGCGTCTGCGTCCGGTCGGGGGTCTCCGGAGCCGCCGTCACTGGATGAACGTGAAGGCTTGCTCGAGGTCCGCGATGAGGTCCTCGACGTCCTCGATGCCGCAGGAAAGCCGGATGAGGTTAACGGGGACCGCCAGCTCGGTGCCCTTCACAGAGGCGTGCGTCATTTCCGAGGGGTAGTTCATCAGGGATTCGATGCCGCCCAGCGACTCCGCCAGGGTGAACACCGTGGTGGATTCGGCCACCTTCCGCGCAGCCGCTTCGCCGCCCTTGAACTGCACGGAGATCATGCCGCCGAACTTCTTCATTTGCTTCTTGGCGAGCTCATGGCCGGGGTGCGAGGGCAGGCCCGGGTACAGCACCGCCTCAACCTCCGGGCGGTCCAGCAGCCATTCCGCCACGGCCTGGGCGTTGTCGCTGTGACGGTCCATGCGGACACCCAGAGTCTTCAGCCCGCGGGTGGTGAGGAAGGCGTCCATCGGACCGGAGACCGCGCCCACGGCGAACTGCACGAAGCCGATCTTCTCCGCCAGTTCGGCGTCATTGACCACGATCGCGCCACCCACCACGTCGGAGTGGCCGCCGATGTATTTCGTGGTGGAGTGGACCACGACGTCGGCACCCAGGGCGAGCGGGGTCTGCAAGTAGGGGGAAGCAAAGGTGTTATCGACGATCAGGAGGGCGCCGGCGTCGTGCGCCACCGTGGCGAGGGCCTCGATGTCGGTGATCTTCATCAGAGGGTTGGAGGGGGTTTCCACCCACACGAAACGGGTCTTGTTGGCGGCCACTGCGGCGGCGACTGATTCGAGATCTGACATGTCCACGGGGGTGTTGCCGATCCCCCAGTCGCCGAGCACGCGGCTGATCAGCCGGTACGTACCCCCGTAGGCGTCGTTGCCCAGCACAATGTGGTCGCCCGGCCGGCACAGGGCGCGGATGAGCGAGTCCTCGGCGGCCAGGCCGGAGCTGAAGGAATAGGCGTGGGTGCCGCCCTCAAGCGCCGCGAGCTGTTCCTGCAGGGCGTCCCGGGTGGGGTTCCCGCCGCGGCCGTACTCGTACCCGTCGCGCAGGCCGCCGATGCCGTCCTGCGCATAGGTGGAACTGAAGTGCAGCGGCGGAACCACGGCGCCGGTGCGGGGCTCGAAAGCCTGGCCGGCGTGCACGGCGCGGGTGTTGAATCCTTGGTTTTCAGAGACAGACATGAAGTTCCTTTCGGCTGGTATCCGGTGATCGAACGTGTCGAGATCAAGGTTTCGACAAGCTCAACCAACGGACTGGCAGGCTCAACCACCGGGTCAGTTGCTGAGGTACGCGAGGAGGTCGTGGCGGGTGAGGATGCCCACGGGAGCGCCGACGAACGTCACCATCACGGTATCGACGTCGGAGAGCAGTTCGCGGGCGGCCGAGATCGTTTCCAGGGAGCCGATCACCGGGAGCCGCGCGCCCATGTGCTCGGAAATCTTGTCCGTGAGCTTGGCCTCACCGCGGAACAGTTTGGCGGTCAGCGAGCGCTCGTCCACGGCTCCGAGGACCTCGCCCATCACCACGGGCGGTTCCTGGGACAGCACCGGGATGTGGCTGACGCCGAACTCGTTCATGATGTTGATGACATCGCGGACGGTCTCGTTCGGGTGGATGTGGACCAGGTCCGGCAGTTCGCCCGTCTTGGACTTGATGACCTCGCCCACGGAGGCTTCCTCGCCGCCGGACAGGAAGCCGTAGGAGCGCATCCACTGGTCGTTGAAGATCTTGGCGAGGTAGCCGCGGCCGGAATCCGGCAGGATCACCACCACCACTGCGTCCTCGGGGAGGTCGCGGGCGGTCTGGAGCGCGGCGACGACGGCCATGCCGGAGGAACCGCCCACCAGGAGGCCTTCCTCGCGGGCGAGCCGCCGGGTCATGGCGAAGGAATCAGCGTCGGTGACGGCGATGACCTGGTCCGGAACTGACTTGTCGTAGTTGGCGGGCCACATGTCCTCGCCCACGCCTTCAACGAAGTACGGCCTGCCGGTGCCGCCCGAGTAGACAGACCCTTCGGGGTCCGCCCCGATGATCTTGACCCGGCCGCCGTCGGACTCCGGACGGTTCGCCGAGACCTCCTTGAGAAAACGGCCCGTGCCGGTGATGGTGCCGCCGGTGCCGGCGCCGATCACGCAGTGCGTCACCGTTCCGTCGGTGTCCCGCCAGATTTCCGGACCGGTGCTCTCATAGTGGCTGCGCGGTGCCGCAGGGTTGGAGAACTGGTCCGGTTTGTAGGCGCCGGGGATCTCGGTGACCAGGCGGTCCGAAACGCCGTAGTAGCTCTGCGGGCTGTCCGGCGCGACGGCGGTGGGCGTCACCACCACTTCGGCCCCGTAGGCCTGGAGGACGGCCCTCTTGTCCTCCCCCACCTTGTCCGGCACCACGAAGATGCACTTGTAGCCCTTTTGCTGTGCCACGAGGGCCAGCCCGACGCCGGTGTTGCCGGAGGTGGGCTCGATGATGGTGCCGCCGGGCTTCAGCTTGCCGTCCCGTTCGGCTTCCTCGATCATCTTGGCCGCGATGCGGTCCTTGATGGAACCGCCGGGGTTCACGTATTCCAGCTTCACGAGGACGGTGGCTTTGATGCCGTCGGTGACGTGGTTGAGCTTGATCAGCGGGGTGTTGCCGATTAGGTCCAAAACGGACTGGGCGTACTTCATGGGTACAAACTTACCGTCTTGCCCGCATGCGGTCCTCTTGGCAGCTTTCGGTGCGAAGATTATGCGGTGACGCCCCTGCGCCTGCCGAAGAACTTGCGGAGTTATCTTCTCCCAGGCGTCATGCTTGCCGCGGGCGCCGGAACCCTCGCCGCCGGGTTCCTGCCCTGGGACTCGTTCCGGGAGCTGGCCGGACGCACCGTTCCCGTGCTGGCCTTTGTGCTGGCGATGACGGTGGTCACTGAACTGGTGGACGACGCCGGGCTGTTCCGGGTGGTGACCGACCGCATCGCTGCGCTGGGCCGGGGCAGCGTCTTCCTGCTGTGGCTCTTGGTGCTTGCCTTGTCCGCCGTCGCCACGGCGTTCCTGTCGCTGGATACCACTGCCGTGCTGGTGACACCAGTTGTGGTGCTCCTGGCGGTGCATGCCCGGATCCCTCCGCTGCCGTTCGCCTTGAGCACGGTATGGCTGGCCAACACGGCGTCGCTGCTCCTCCCCGTCTCCAACCTCACCAACCTGCTCGCTCAGGGAAGGCTTTCACTGACTCCGCTGCGTTTCGCCGGGCTGATGTGGGCACCTTGGCTAGTGGGCGTCCTGGTGCCCGCCGCACTGCTGTGGCTTGCGTTCCGCAAGGACCTTCGTGGCCGCTACGGTCCCCAGCCGGCGCACTGGGTGCGGGACCGGAGCCTGCTGAAGGCGGCCGGCGGAACCCTGCTCGTGCTGCTTCCGGCGTTGGTTTCCGGCGTCCCGGTGGCGATTCCCGCCATGGCCGCGGCAGCGTTCCTCCTGGCGGTATTCCTGTGGCGCCGCCCGTCCGCGCTGCGCTGGTCCATGGTGCCGTGGCGCCCGCTCATGCTGACGGCCGGGCTGTTCATGGTGGTGGAGGCCCTGCACTCTCACGGCCTCACGCAGGCGCTGGCCCCGGCGGCCGGGTCGGGTGAGACGTTCCCGGAGCTGCTGCGGCTGGCCGCGCTGGGAGCCGGTTCGGCCAACATCGCCAACAACCTTCCCGCGTACCTGGCCCTGGAGCCTGTGGCCGGCTCGCCGGTGCGGCTGGCGGCCCTGCTCATCGGAGTCAACCTTGGGCCCCTCGTTTCGCCGTGGGCTTCGCTAGCCACACTGCTGTGGCACGAGCGGCTCCAGACCCTGAACCTGCGAGTCCGGTGGGGTGGCTTCGCACTGGCCGGCCTCGTCGTCGTCCTGCTGGCGCTGCCGCTGGCAGTGCTTGCGCTGTGGCTGGGCAACGGGATGCCCTGAATTTTCTGCTGGGGCGCCCTAGCCAAAAACCATCCCGGCACGGCAGGCTGGCTACGCATCCTCCCTCAGCTTTCGACGAAAGGAACCCCTGCCATGGACTGGACCCTCGAAGTGGTGGTGCTGCCGGTGAGTGACATCGGCCGCGCCGTGGAGTTTTACCGCGACAAGGTTGGCTTCAACCTTGATCACGACACCAAGAATGAGCACATGCACGTGGTCCAGCTGACGCCGCCTGGCTCAGGCTGTTCGATCGTAATCGGCGATCTCCCCGCCCAAAACGAGATGGCCCCCGGGTCCATGCGCGGACTGCAGCTGGTGGTGCCGGACGCCCGGGCCGCGCGCGACGAGCTGCTCAGCCGGGGCGTGGAGGCGAGCGAAATAACCGTCTTTGACGAGCGCGACGGCGGCACCTTCTTCGGGTTCAGCGATCCCGACGGCAACACCTGGGCCGTGCAGGAACTCAAGGTCCGCGCCCAGAAGCCGCTGATCCCGGCGGAGGCCCGCTCCCGCTTCGGCGAGGACTAGCTTTAGCCCGCTGCGCCCTCCGCACCGCCGGCAGCCCCGGCCGCTTCGGCCGGAAGGTTCTCCCACAGGCCCAGGACGTTGCCCTCGGTGTCCTTGAAGTAGGCATAGAAGCCCATGCCGGGGATGGCGTCCTTTGGCTTGACCACGGAACCGCCCAGCTGCTCGACCGTCCGCAGGGTGGCGTCGATGTCGTCGACGTCCACCGTGATGACGGGCGTCGTCAGCTCGCCTTCCCGGGCCATCATGCCGCCGTTGATGGCTCCGGGTTCAGTAGGCCTGCCGGTCTGTTCATCCATCGGGGTGGTGATGACCACGTTGTAGTCCATCTCCGGCATGGGGTCGATCCGCCAGCCGAGGGCCTGACTGTAGAAGTTTCTCGCCCGGTCCTGGTCGTCCGCGGGGATTTCGAAATGCACCACTCCACCCATTGCGCTCACCTGACAGTTTGAAGGGAAGACGCGGCGGACCCGCGCCACACCTGGGATTGTAGTCCTCCGCACCGTACTGGTTAAGGGCTGTCCGGAAGCTCCCCGGCACGCGGTGTCAGCGGTCCGTGGGACGATGATTCAATGACCATCACAGACGTCCCCGCCAGCGTTGCCGCTGCCGCTGACGCCTCCCTGCGGTGGCACCCCGGAGGCCCCTACAGCCTGCGCCAGACCCTGGGCACGCTCATGCGCGGCAACGGAGATCCCTCATTTGCTTCCCGGCCGGAGGGCCTGTGGATGGCATTCACGATGGCGGACGGTCCGGTCACGCTGCGGCTCACCAGCGCCGAAACAGGGCCGCAACCCTACGTCGGTGTGCAGGCGTGGGGTCCCGGTTCCGCTGCGGCCCTGGCCGCCGTGCCCCGCCTGCTGGGCGCCGAGGACGATTGGTCGGCGTTTGACGAGGCCGTGTTCCATGCGACGCTCCCCCGCATGGTCCGTGACGCCCGACGCCGGAACCTCGCCGTCCGGCTGCCCTCCACGGGGCGCATGGCGGACTCGCTCGTGCCCACCATCCTGGAACAGAAGGTCACCGTCATTGAGGCGCGGCGCGGCTACCGCTACCTCATGTACCGCTATGGCACGCCAGCACCCGGCGCGGGTTCCAGTGCACCGGCCGGGCTTCTCGTCAAGCCCACTCCTGAGCAGTGGCTCCGCATTCCGTCCTGGGAATGGCACAAGGCCGGAGTGGGTCCCCAGCGTTCGGCCACCGTCATGCGGGCGCTGCGTTCCGCCGTCGCGCTTGAACGGCTGGCCCAACTGCCGGCGGCGGAGGCTGCAGCGAAAATGCAGACCATTCCTGGCATAGGTGTGTGGACAGCCGCCGAGGTGGTGCAGCGGACGCACGGCTGCCCGGACTCGGTCGCCGTGGGCGACTACCATCTGGCAGCCTATGTGGGCGCCGCGCTGACCGGCAGGAGAACTGACGACGCCGGCATGCTGGCCCTGCTGGAGCCGTGGAAGGGCCACCGGCAGCGGGTGGTCCGCATGATCGGTCTCAGCGGCTTCCGGAAACCCACGTTCGGCCCGCGCATGACCATCCAGGATCACCGCCGGCACTGAAACCAACGCGGGGTCACTTCGAGCCCAATTCCCTGCCTCCGTTGGGCGCCAAGTGACCCCGCGTTGCCTTAGGATGAGCGGCGCTTCGCACATTTGACCCGGCTGATCACGCGTTGGAATCCGTCCTCCAAATCGTCGGCGTTGACCTTGAAGTAGGTCCAGCCCGCACTGATGAAAGCCTCGTCGCGACGGTTGTCGCGGGACTGCTGTTCCCGCGAAAGGTGATGGGCGCCGTCGTACTGCAGTGCAATCCGAAAGCGCCGGTACCCGAGGTCGGCCGTCGGCGACCATGGGTCGGACGGGTCAACGCGCAGCTGCAGTTCCGGCTCGGGCAGGTGGGCGTCCAGCATGGCGAGCCGCAGGAACGTTTCCGGGTAGGAGTCTGCCCCTACACGCATCTCATCCAGCGCCTGCCGGGCCTTCTCCACGCCCTTCATGTTCGGGTGCTGCCGGATGAGCAGGCGCAGACCGTCCTTGTAGGCATAAGGCGTGGTCCGGGACACCCATTCTCCCGGCGTGGCGGCCGCCAATACCCTGGCTCGTTCCCACAGTTCGAGTTCCCGGCCACGCGGCAGATAGATAAGGCGGCCGCCGTCGGCAAGGTCTTTGGCGCGGAGCCGTTTCGCGGAAACGCCCTGCGCCCTCGATTCGTACACGGTAAAGGGCAAATGGTTCAGGGTGTCGGGTAGCGGCGTTGACCGGGCCATGGGAACTATTCTGGCTGCTCGTCGCGGTCCTCAAAAGTTATCCACAGCCTGACTTCAGCTTTTGCAACGCGGGGTCAGATGGCGCCCAATAGACGCGCTCTATGCGGCGATATCTGACCCCGCGTTGCTGTCAGAGGCCGAGGCGGGCCACGGCTTCCTCGCGCATCTCCACCTTGCGGATCTTGCCCGAGACCGTCATGGGGAAGCTCTCGCGGACGTCGACGTAGCGCGGGATCTTGTAGTGGGCCAGCTTCCCGCGGCAATAATCAGCCACGGCGGCGGCGTCGAGCGGCTCCGCCCCGGGCTTGAGGATGATGCACGCCATGAGTTCCTCGCCGTACGTGGCATCGGGCACGCCGATCACCTGCACGTCCTGGATCGAGGGGTGCGTGTAGAGGTACTCCTCGATCTCGCGCGGGTAGATGTTCTCGCCGCCGCGGATCACCATGTCCTTCATCCGGCCCTCGATCACCACGTAGCCGTCGTCGTCCATGCGGGCCAGGTCCCCGGTATGCATCCAGCCCTCGGCGTCGATGGCCTCCGCGGTCTTGTCCGGCTGGTTCCAGTAGCCCTTCATGACGGCGTAGCCGCGGGTGCAGAGTTCGCCGATTTCGCCGCGCTCCACCACGTCCCCCGTGGCGGGGTCCACCACCTGGCTCTCCAGCCCCGGCATGGTCCGGCCCACGGTTTCGGTGCGCTGCTGCATGGTGTCCCCGCTCCGGGTCATGGTGGACACCGGCGAGGTCTCGGTCATGCCGTAGCAAATGGCCACGTCCTCCATGTTCATTTCCGAGATCACCCGGTTCATGACCTCGATGGGACACAGCGAACCGGCCATCACCCCGGTGCGCAACGTCGAGAGGTCGTACGACGCGAAGTCCGGCAGCGCCAGTTCGGCGATGAACATGGTGGGCACGCCGTAGAGGGACGTGCCGCCGAAGTCCTGCACCGCTTCCAGCGCGGCGGCCGGCGTGAAGCTGCGGCCGGGAATGATGGTGGCCGCGCCGTGGCTGAGCGCATTCAGGTTCCCGATCACCATGCCGAAGCAGTGGTAGAACGGCACCGGAATCACCACGCGGTCCTGCTCGGTGTACCCCAGCAGCTCGCCGATCGAGTAGCCGTTGTTCAGAATATTGGAGTGCGTCAGGGTCGCGCCCTTGGGGAAGCCCGTGGTCCCGGAGGTGTACTGCAGGTTGATGGGGTCGTGCGCGTCCAGTTCCGCCATGCGGGCCTTCAGCCCGGAATGCCCGACGTCGTCCGCCCGCTTGAGCAGCTCGGCGTAAGTGAGCTCCTGCCCGGCTTGGGGGACGCCGGCGTCGAGCTGTTCCGCACCAAGATCCGGCAGGAACACGAGCTCGCGCAGCTCCGGACATTGGGCGAGCGCCTGCCGCGCCATCGCCACGTAATCGCTGTTCCGGTCCGACGGCGCCGTAACCAGCATCCGCATGCCGTTCTGCCTGACCACGAACTCCAGCTCATAGCTGCGGTAGGCCGGATTCACGTTGACAAGAACGGCCCCGATCTTGGCCGTGGCGTACTGCAGGATGGTCCACTCGGCGCAATTGGGGCTCCAGATGCCGATCCGCTCCCCCTTCGCGACGCCCAGGGCGAGGAGCGCGCGGGCGAGCCGGTCGACGTCGTCGTTCAGTTTGGTGTAGCTCCAGCGGCGGGCGTCGGCGCCGGGCACCGCGGCCGCCTCGATCAGCGCATCATGGAACGGGAACCGGGCCACCACCCGCTCGAAATTCTGGCCGATGGTTTCTTCGAGCAGCGGGACGTCAGTGTCCCCGGCTGTGTAAGCGCGCATGATGGCACGCTATCAACTGGCTCCGGGCAAGAGAAGCGCAACAGAAGGGTGTTCGGCGTAAACAGGTCCGGACCCGCAGTCGGCGGCCGGTATTGTGAAATCCATGAGTGCACCCATCGACCTGCAGGCAACGTTCATCCCCAACGACGGCGAATTCTTCCGCGTGAAGCTGGCCCTGGAAATCGCCATCGACGAGGTAGTTAGCGAGCCCGGCTGCATCCAGTACGAGCTCACCGAAGCCAGCGAAGAGAAGCTGGTCCTGACCGAGCAGTGGGCCTCGGAAGAAGACCTCCACAAGCATTCCAAGGGGACCGCGGTCCAAGACCTCAACGAATCCCTCAGCGCCCTGCTGGCCGAGCCTGTCCAGCTCGTGCGCCTCTAGTCCGTCCCTACAAATACCGCGGGATCACGCCGCACCCAAGGAACCGAGGTTCGTGGGTGCGGAGTGACCCCGCGTTGCAGTTAAAAGCCGAACTAGAAATCCGGGATCTGGGTGCCGTCCTGCGTGCCGGCGTTGTTGCCCGTGCTGTTGCCTGCGGACGCGGCGGCTTCGGCCTGCGAGCGCGCCACGTGGGCGTGGACTTCCTCCATGTCGAGGGCCTTGACGGCGTCGATCACCTGTTCAAGCTGCGGGGCGTTCAGCGCACCGGGCTGCGAGAAGACCAGGACCTTCTCGCGGAAAGCCATGAGCGTGGGGATGGACGTGATGCCGGCTTCCGCGGCCAGCTGCTGTTCTGCTTCGGTGTCCACCTTGGCGAAGACAACGTCGCTGTGCTTCTCCGAAACGGCGGAGTATGTGGGGGCGAACTGGCGGCACGGCCCGCACCAGGCGGCCCAGAAGTCCACCAGGACAATGTCATTGCCCTCGATGGTCGATGCGAACTGTTCACCTGTGATGTCAACGGTAGCCATGGTTCAACCGTACGCGAGGCCGGTCCCGATGTCCCTCCGCCGGGCGGCTTGTTCGCTCCCCGCGTCACCGGGAATATCTCCGCCCGGCTCTTCGACGGCCTCTTGCGTGGTCAGACCCAGGCGTGCGGTGCCGGCCTGCGAGCCCCGGGCAGCGCGTTGGTTTCGCGCCAGTCATGGATCCACTTCGGGAGCTCCAGCCCGGCCGGGGGCTCGCCAAACTCGGCGAGAATTTCCTCCTGGCTCACGGGCCTTCCCGCGCTCACAAGACGCGTGGCGATATATGCCCGGGCATAGATCTCGCCATCCACGACCATGCGCTGTTCGAAATAAATCGCCTTGGCATCCAGTCCGATGATCCTGGACTCGACCGTGTAGCGCTGCCATAACCGCAGGGAGCGGCGGAACGCGATGGTCTCGCCCGCGGCCACGGGACTCCAGCCGCGCCGGCGCATCTTCGCCCACGTGCCGCTCCGAACCATCAGGTCGAAGCGGCCCAGGTCCATCAGCGAGAAGTACATCCCGTTGTTGACGTGCATGGCGATGTCGATGTCCGTCGGGAGCACGCGGAGCGGAAGCGAGGACTCCTCCCAGACGCTGATTGCAGAGCGTTTGGAGGAGCTGAACAGCAGCATCAGGGTGCGCAGAAGCAGGTGCATGACGTCCATGTTACTCGTGAGTAACAACTTTCGCAGTTCCCCGCGCCCGCAGGCTCCCGGCGAGGCCTGCGGGATTCAAGTAGGGGTCGCGCGGAAAGACAGGTACTGCCCACGCGGGTGCCCCCGGCCCCGCGCTCCTACACTCAACACTGCTGGGCAGATGCGTTTGTGAGCGCGTCCCTCTCAATTTAATGGTCAAGCGTGAACAGGAAGCGATCCCGCCTGAGCGCCTCCCCTGCCTGCGCCTGACCGCCCAGCAAGCGGCCGCGAGATACTGCCGGCCGCGCAACGGTTCAGGGGTCAGCCATGAATCAGCAGGAAATCGCCAGCCAGCACCGTGCGGCGGTTCAACTATTTGATCTGCAGCCAGGCTCGCTGCACACCGGATTCGGCATCCGGGTCCTCGTGCTCGCCGGCGTGCTGCTGGTGAGCGCTACGGCCCCCATTTGGTCAGCGGCTCCCGCGCACGAGACTCCTGCTTCAGCGAGCCAACCCGTACCGGCCGCCCTCCAGGATGACGCGATGCCGTGGTCCGGCCGGCCGGGCTCAGTGTCAGACACGCCCGCTTCCGAACCCGCCGCCAGGCCGTCGCCGCGAGTGTCCGCCGCAGTTAGCCACACGGTCCCAAAGAAGACATCCGCCTCCTCGATTGCTGCGAAGGCCCGGGTGACTGCGGCCCCGCACAGAACTGCCCCCGCCGCCAAGGTGCCGGTGCGTGCTCCGGCACCTGCCCCGGTGGCGGCACCCGCTCCGGCACGTGCCGCGGTGGCGGCACCCGTTCGGGTAACGGCCCCGGCTCCAGTCGCGGCCCCGGCAAAACCCGCGCCTCCGCAGCCGGCACCGGCTCCGGTGCCGGTCGTCCGGACCATCTACGTTGCTGGCGCAGGTGGACAGGCCATGGTGGACCAATGCATCGGACCCATCCACTACACACCAGACGACGGGTACTCGCTTTTCATCACTGAACACGACTTCTGCGGCGGCTGGGCGCGTTTCTCCGGAATCCAGGTAGGCGAGAGAGTGGACGTTCCGGGCTACGGCACCTACACGGTGGCCGCCCGGGGCCAGGTTCCCAACGGCGGTACCACCAACGATGTTGCCGCTGTGTTTGGCGGGTTCCCCAGGGCGGTGCTGCAGACCTGCATTCCCGGTACCACCCAAATGCTCGTGATAGCCCTTAACTAGCAGCAGGGTGGCCCGGTCCACGATACCCGGCAGCCGCTACCCCATGCCCGTAAGTGGCTGCCCTCGGCCGAAATATTGCTGGCTTCAGGAATGACCGGTCCCTTTAGGGCGGCCGTTCGCCGCGATGGGGACCGGTCGATGGGTCCGGAAACCCATGTCGTCCTGGTGGTGCAACTCCTCAGTAGCCGCCTGTGCCCGCAGCCGCCTCTTCGGCGTGGGGTGTCTTGGCGTAGTCGGTCTTGTTGACCTGGTACGCGTGCGCGTCGAGTTTCATTGCCCCCTGGTTGACTTCTTTCAGCTGGGCGTCTGTCAGCTGCTCGATCTTGACCAGTTCGAGGGTCTCCTGGTCTGCGCCGCCGACTGCCGTCACTTTCACCAGTCCGGTGCCCGCTGAATAGTATTTCCGCTGGTGCCCAACAGCCGGTTCCAGCGGGTTGTGTTCATCAATGACGAGCACGTCGTCGTAGCAGCCAGTGGGCACGCATACCCGATCGTTCTCCTTGAAGACCTTGCCGCAGTCCAGGAAGTCCACTGCCGGTGCATGGGCCTGAACATATTCCGGAGTGCCGGTCTTGGGCTCGCCCGGCATGGCGACGCCGGCCTGGGCTTCGGAGATGCTGTGAATGAACGTGCTGGGGGCGCCCGTGAACTTGCCGTTCTCGTACTCTTCCGGGTACTCCCCAAACAGCCAGACTGTCCCCGACTCCGTTTGGGCAAAGAAGGCCAGTTCGGATTCGACCAGCACGCCGTCAGCATAATCCCGGTCCCACATCACCTGGGTCTTCACGCCGTCTATGGTCTTGGTCAGGCCGGTCACTTCGTGGACAACCTTCCGCTCCGCGGTGCCCTCCTCGGTCTTCACGGTGCCCGTCGTCGTGTACTGCGCGCCCGGCTTCAGCGGGAACCACTTGTTGTCGATCTTCGGCGACGCCTGGAACGCGCTGAGGTCAAAGTTGATGGCAGAGCCGGGCCCGCACAGCTCTGTGGCGTCCGCGCTGCCCGTCGGCGACGCTGCCGGCGAAGTCGTTTCGGTTGTTACTGACGGGGTCGCCGAAGCAGAGGCCGACTGCGACGACCCCGAAGTCGTTGCCGGGGCCGGCGCGGCATTGGGCGCGCCACACGACGCCACTGTGGACATCGCTATGAGCAGCGTGAAAGCGGAACCCAACGCTGCCGGTCGTCTTTTTGGCTTGAACATCTCTGTAGCCTTTCGCTGTTGGAATTACTGGATTCCAGCAGCTGCGCCCGGCCCGCCGCATTGGGCTCATCTGGAGGGCAGCGCTGGCGAAACCGCACCCAGTACGGATACGTGCAAAGTCTCCGTGGACGGGGCGCGGATTAGTGTCTCTCGGGACGACTCACCGAGGAACGACCAGAAGATGCATTCAGCCTCCTCTACCTGAGACCGTTGCCAAGTCCGGACAGGGTTAGCAAAAGCATGGCCCTATTTGGTCTATTTGAGAAGGGGTGCGGAGGCGGCATTTGAACGGCAGCATGAACGGGTTCCCGCGGCACAGGCTGGACCCGGGTGGTGCCTCATTGGGTCACCAGGCTGTAGGGGCCCTCCAGGGACGAAAAACCCCGCCCGGCCTGCGTTTCGCAGGTCAGACGGGGTTTTCCCGTGCGTGGCAGATGAGGGATTCGAACCCCCGTAGGCGTTGCCAGCTGATTTACAGTCAGCCCCCTTTGGCCGCTCGGGTAATCTGCCGAACTTCAAAGAAGTTACCCGGGTTATTGCTTCCAGTAACCGCGGGCAAGACAACTTTACAGAACTTCTGCCGAAGAATCGAATCGAGCCGGAAACGGCCCAAAAAGCCCGGAAACTCAGGCTTCTCCGAGAATGCGCCCGGCGAGTTTCGCTTCAAAACGGACAGCTTGCTCCTCGGTGATCTGATGGAGCTGCACTGCCCGCTGGAGGTCCGCGTGCACGCCGTCCAGTCTCGATGATGCGTCCGCGGCGGGGCTGAGGATGATCGACGCGGCCACGGCCGCGGCGGTGACCGAGGTGGCTGCAGTCACGATCACCCCGGCGGCGGCTGCGGTGGATCGGCTGACATAGCGGACTGCCTGGTGGGTCATTGCATTCCTTCCGGGGCGGCTTCCAACTCCTACAACTCTGCGCAGCCAACCTTCGTTCCACCAGTGCCTTCGCTATGAGAGAACTGTGAAAGGGGTTTCACCTTCACAACCGGCCCATCCGTACTACGCTGGACTGCAGATATCCACGCCAGGCCGGGCCGGCACAACTTTGCAATGGCGCAGTCCATGCGCGGGCACAGCCGGCGCCGGCCGGGTGAAAGCAACCACCATCAAGAGGAGAGTCATGGCAGGCGAGTCCACATTCGACGTCGTAAGCAAAGTAGACAAGCAGGAAGTGGCGAACGCCCTGAACCAGGCGCAGAAGGAGCTGGTGCAGCGCTACGACTTCAAGGGCGTCGGGGCCGAGGTTGACTTCAGCGATGACAAGATCCTCATGAAGGCGAACTCTGAAGAGCGCGTCCTTGCCGTTCTGGACGTGCTGCAGTCCAAGCTGATCCGCCGCGGGATCTCACTCAAGTCCCTGGACACGGGTGAGCCGTACGCTTCGGGCAAGGAATTCCGGCTGGAGGCTTCCATCAAGGAGGGTATCGCCCAGGATCTCGCCAAGAAGATCAACAAGCTGATCCGCGACGAAGCGCCCAAGTCCGTCAAGTCCCAGATCCAGGGCGACGAACTCCGGGTGACCTCCAAGTCCCGCGATGACCTCCAGGCCACCATGGCCCTGCTGAAGGACTTTGACGAGGCAGATCTCCAGTTCGTGAACTTCCGCAGCTAGCAAGCATCACATCCGGCCCTTTCGGCTGGACCGCCGGGGCCGGGCGCCCGCGTCACATCTGGCGCGGACACCCGGCCTCATGCGTTTTTCTGAGCCCACGGACGTTCAGCCTTACGAGCCCCCGTAATTAGGGCACGGAAATTTCGCATAATTCTCAGCCACGGGTAGTCTCCTGCTTAGGCCAGCCTTACTTAGGGTCAGTTGACCACGAGGCCGGTACCCACGCCCCCGCACCGAGACCCCGAGGACACCATGAACGCGCCCTACTTTGACCGGCAATCCCGCGCTCCCCGGGGCCCGGCCGCCCGCAGCATCACCTCCGCACTCGGACTGGTTGCCGGCGCAGTCCTCCTTCCCCTGGTCCTCACGTCCTGCGCCGGCGCGGGAGTAGGCGCAGGAGCCCCCGCTTCCCCCGCCGGCAGTCCTGCCGGGAATGTCTCCGGCGATGCCACCCTGCAGAAACTCAATGACACCGCCGCCGCCAAGTACTCCGCCTACGTCGAGGACCAGGCTGACCAGCTCGTGGCCGGCACCAAAGCGTTCGCCGCCGCCTTCGCGGGCGGCAATGCCGCCACTGCCCGCAGCCTGTACGCCCCCACCCGCATGCACTGGGAACGGATTGAGCCGGTGGCCGAGGCCTTCGGCGATCTGGACCCCAAGCTGGATCTCCGGGAGGCGGACCTGGCGCCGGGCGAACAGTGGACCGGGTGGCACCGGGCGGAGAAGGACCTCTTCGCCCCTGCCGGCTACCAGCCGATGACGACGTCCGAGCGCGCAGTGCTGGCCAAGCAGCTCGTTGCGGACACGGAAGACCTCCGCCGGCGCACCAGAACGGTGACTCTCACCGCAGACAAACTGGGCAACGGCGCAAAGGAACTTCTCGACGAGGTGGCCACCGGTAAGGTCACCGGCGAAGAAGAGACCTGGTCCCACACGGACCTCTGGGACTTCCAGGCCAACGTGGACGGCGCACGGACCGCCTTCGAGATCCTTCGCCCCGCGCTCCAGCAGAAGAACGCCGGGCTGGCCACTGAACTCGACACCAAGTTCGCGGCACTTCAGACGGAGCTCAAGAAACACGCCAAGGGTGACGGCTTTGCCTACTACGACGAGCTCACGCCCGCGCAGGTCCAGAAACTGGCGGCCTTGGTCGATGCGCTGGGCGAACCGCTTTCCCGGCTCACGTCGGCAGTGGTGCAGTGAGCCAGGTAAGTCGTCGCGGACTGTTGTCCCTCGCCGGGGCCGGCGGTGTGGGCGCTGCCGCCGGCCTGGCCGCAGGATTCCTGGGGCACGACGCCGTCGCCGAGGCTGCGGGCCCGGCAAATGACACCGTCGCCTTTTACGGTGACCGCCAGTCGGGAATCACGACGCCGGCCCAAGACCGGCTGCACATGGCGGCTTTCGATGTCATCACCGAGGACCGGGCGGAGCTCATCCAGCTGCTGAAGGACTGGACGGAGGCTGCCGCTGCCTTGACGGCAGGGCGGGAAACCGGATCCACCGGCGCCGTGGGCGGGCCTGCGGACGCCCCGCCCGAGGATACAGGCGAAGCCCTGGGCCTGAATGCGGCGCGGCTGACGCTCACCTTCGGATTCGGCTCCACGCTCTTCGAAAAGGACGGAACCGGCAGGTTCGGGCTGGCGGGGCGCCGCCCCGAGGCCCTGATTGATCTCCCCCATTTTCCCGGGGACGACCTGCAGGAGCAGCGGACCGGCGGCGACCTGGTGGTCCAGGCCTGCTCCGATGATCCCCAAGTGGCGGTCCACGCCATCCGCAACCTGGCCAGGATCGGATTCGGCAAGACCCGCGTGCGCTGGTCCCAGCTCGGCTTCGGCCGCACATCCTCTACGTCCCGGTCCCAGCAGACACCGCGCAACCTCTTCGGCTTCAAGGACGGCACCAGCAATGTGAAGGCCGAGGACACCGGGCTCCTCGACGCACACGTCTGGGTCCCCGGCGGCGGCAAAGCCACCGAAGCCTGGATGGAAGGCGGCAGCTACCTTGTGGCCCGCCGCATCCGCATGCACATAGAGATCTGGGACCGCACATCCCTTCGCGAGCAGGAGGGCCTGATCGGCAGGACCAAGGCCGAAGGTGCGCCGCTTTCCGGCGGCACCGAGTTCACTGCCCCGGACTTTGGCACGAAGGGCCCGGACCAGGAAACCCTGATCGCCAGGGAATCGCACGTCCGGGTGGCGCACCCGTCACACAACAACGGCGTGCGCATGCTGCGGCGCGGCTACAACTTCACGGACGGCTCCGACGGCCTGGGCCACCTGGATGCTGGCCTGTTCTTCATCGCGTTCGTGAAGGATCCGCGCACGCACTACGTGCCGATGCAGCTGGCCATGGCACGGCAGGACACCCTGTCCGTAGAATACCTGCAGCACACCGGCTCGGGCCTGTTCGCTGTTCCTCCCGGAGTGCGGCCCGGCGGATTCTTCGGCGAAGGGCTTTTTACGGCATGACAACCACCCAGGGCGCAAACACCGGCGTGGACTACAGCGTGGCAGCTGAGCCATGGGACGCAGCGGACGGCACGCGGCTCCGCACCATGCAGCGGGCCGAACTGGACGCGCGGTACGGCTGCGACGACCATGAACCCGGCTCGGCACCCACCGCCGAGGACATCACCGTCTTCCTTGTCGCCCGCGACGGGCAGGGCGCGGCCGTGGCCTGCGGCGCGCTGCGGCAGCTGGACGCGGCCTCGGCGGAGATCAAGCGGATGTTCGTGCTGCCGGGCCACCGCGGGAGCGGAGTGGCTGCCGCGGTGCTGCGCAGCCTTGAGTCCGAGGCGGCCCGCCTGGGGCTGCGCGAGCTCAAGCTCGAGACCGGGACAGCCCAGCCGGACGCCATCCGGTTCTACGAGCGCGAGGGCTACCGGCCGATCGACAACTTCGGGCCATACGCCGGCGAGCCGCTGTCCGTGTGCTACGCGCGTTCGTTCGGGTAAGCCTGCATCCAGTACCTGCATCCCGCCCCGTTGAAGTACGACGGCGGGAGGTCAGTTGAGCGGCCGGCCCGCCATCCGCTCCAGCCTGGCGATGCGGTCCTGCATGGGCGGGTGGGTAGCGAACAGCTTGGTCATCGCGCCGCCGCGGAACGGATTGGCGATCATCAGGTGCGAGGTGTTGACCAGACGCTGGTCCTGCGGCAGCGGCGCTGCCTGAACCCCCTGATGGATCTTCCGCAGGGCTGAGGCCAGCGCGAGCGGGTCTCCGGTGAGCTGCGAGCCGTCCTCATCGGCGTCGTACTCCCTGGTGCGGGAGATGGCCACCTGGATCAGTGACGCCGCGAGCGGCGCGAGCAGCGCCATGGCAATGAGGGCCAGCGGGTTCGAGTTGCGGCGGTCACCGCCGCCGAAGAACAGCAGCATCTGCCCCACCGAGGTGATGACACCGGCCACGGCGGCAGCCACGGACGAAGTCAGGATGTCACGGTTGTAGACGTGCATGAGCTCATGGCCCAGGACGCCGCGGAGCTCGCGGGGGCTCAGCAGCTGCACGATGCCTTCGGTCACGCAGACGGCCGCATTCCTGGGATTCCGCCCCGTTGCGAATGCGTTCGGCGCCATGGTGGGCGAGACGAAGATGCGCGGCATGGGCTGGCTGGCGCGCATGGAGAGGTCCCGGACCATTTGGTAGAGCTCCGGGGCCTGCGCTTCGGTCACGGGGTAGGCCTGCATCGAACGGAGCGCGATTTTGTCGCTGTTCCAGTAACCGTAGGCGGTGGTTCCGACGCCGATCAGCGCCATGATCCAAAGGGGCGCGGCACTGCGCATGCTGGACCCGATCAGTGCGCCAAGCGCCAGCAGAACCGCCCACAGCACTCCGAAAAGCGCTGCCGTCTTCAGTCCGTTGTGGTGATTGTGCACTGTTGCCTCCACTGCTCGTGAGTCGGGGCCGGACTCCAGGTCTTGCCCACAGAGGTCTTGCTTCCGGCAAGGCAGCTACGGAACGGGATTCCGGGCGTCGTACGTCAGGAAGCCGGACTGACAGCGCGCCGCCGCCCAGGCCACCACGATGCACAGGACTCCGCCGATCAGCAGGACCCAGCCCTCACTTAGAATTTTAGTCCCGCCGCCGGCAAGCATGTCGCCCAGCCGGGGCCCTCCCGCAACCACCACAATGAAGACCCCCTGGAGACGTCCGCGCAGGTGGTCCGGGGTGGCCGACTGCAGGATGGTGGTGCGGAAAACCGCACTCACGGAGTCCGCAATGCCCGCGAGGGCGCAGCACAGCACGGCGGGCACCAGCCACAGCGTCACGCCGCCGGAGCCGGAGCGGCCGGCGAGAACCACCACCAGGCCGAAACCTCCGATGGAGGCACCCCAGCCCATGACCGACCAGACCACGGCCCTGCCCTGCCTCCGGATGTGGCCCAGCGGTCCGGAAAACAGCCCCGCCAGAAAGGCGCCGACGGCCGTGGACGCAAGGAGGATGCCCACCGTGGTTTCGCCGCCGCCGATCATGAGGGCCCCCACCGCGGGCAGCAGCGCCCTCGGCTGGGCAAGAATCATGGCAACGAGGTCGATGATGAATGTCATGCGCAGGTTGGGCCGGGTGCCCAGGAACCGAAATCCTTCCGCCACGGACCGCAGCCCCGCCCGGCCGGCCTCCTTGCCGGGCGGCATGGGCGGCAGCTTAAACAATGCCCAAAAGGCGAAAGCGAAGCTCACGAAGTCCAGACTGTAGGTCCAGCCAAACCCTACGGACGCCACCAGCAGGCCGGCCAGCAGCGGCCCCGCCGTCATGCCCAGGCCGAACGTGATCATGCTGAGCGCATTCGCCGCCGGAAGGAGCTCCTTGCGCACCAGCACCGGAATGATGGCGCTGCGGGCCGGCTGGTTGATGGCCTGGGCCCCGCTCTGGACGGCCACCAGCAGATACAGCAGCCACACGTTTCCCAGCCCCAGCCAGGCCTGCAGAGCGAGTCCGCCCGTGGTCAGCCACAGCACCAAGGAGGAAAGCAGCGCCACAATGCGCCGGTCGTGCGAATCGGCAATGGATCCGCCCAGCAGTCCGCCGAGCACCAGCGGAACCAGGGCAAAGATGCTGAGCAGGCCCACGTAGAGGCTGTCCTGCGTCAGCCGGTAAACCTCCAGGCTGACGGCCACAAGGGTGAGCTGGCTGCCCACGTTCGAGATGGCCGAACCCAGCCACAGCCGCCGGAAGGCCGGACTTTCGCGCAGCGGAGTGATGTCAGCCAGAAGTTTTCCCACCCGGCAACTCTAGCCGCGGACGGGAGTTAGTCCCGCCTTATTGTGATCTAGTCAAAATAAGTGGTTGAATAGGGACATGACGGAGCAACCGGAAAGCCACGAAGCCTGGGCCGCGGCCCTGCGCGCCCACGGCCGCCGGGTGACCAAACAGCGGCTGGCGGTGCTGGCCGCCGTCGAACACCACCCGCATTCCCCGGCGGACAGCATTCTGGCGGCGGCACGCAAGGAACTTCCGGAGCTGACCGCCCAGTCCGTCTACGTGGTCCTCGGGGACCTCACCGACCTGCACATGCTCCGCCGTTTCGAACCGCCGCACTCCCCCGCGCTGTACGAGACGCGCGTGGGTGACAACCACCACCACGCCATCTGCATCAGCTGCGGCCGCGTGGAGGACGTTGACTGTGCGGTCGGCCACGCCCCGTGCCTCACCCCGCACTGGAACGAGAACTCCCATCCCATGACCATCCAGATCGCCGACGTCATGTACCAGGGCATCTGCGGGGACTGCCAGCGGGCCCAAAAACTTCCTTCTGAACGCAACTGACAAGTAATAAAGAAATAGGAGAAAGATGACTCAGAACATCTCTGCGCCCGCTGTGTCCACGACACAGTCCGGTGCTCCCGTCACGTCCGACGCCCACTCCCAGGCAACCGGCGCCGACGGCGCCATCATCCTGACCGACCACTACCTGGTCGAAAAGCTCGCACAGTTCAACCGCGAGCGCGTCCCGGAGCGCGTTGTGCATGCCAAGGGCGGCGGCGCATTCGGCAGCTTCAAGACCACCGAGGACATCTCCAAGTACACCAAGGCCGCTTTCCTGCAGCCGGGTGTGGAGACCGAAATGCTGATCCGGTTCTCCTCGGTCGCCGGTGAAAACGGCTCTCCCGACACCTGGCGCGACCCCCGCGGCTTCGCGGTCAAGTTCTACACCTCCGAGGGCAACTACGACCTCGTGGGCAACAACACCCCGGTGTTCTTCATCCGCGACGGCATCAAGTTCCCGGACTTCATCCACTCGCAGAAGCGCCTCCCGGGCACCCACCTGCGCGACGCCGACATGCAGTGGGACTTCTGGACCCTGTCCCCCGAGTCCGCCCACCAGGTCACCTGGCTCATGGGTGACCGCGGCCTGCCCGCCTCCTGGCGCGAAATGCAGGGCTACGGCTCGCACACCTACCAGTGGATCAACGCCGAGGGCGAGCGCTTCTGGGTCAAGTACCACTTCAAGTCCAACCAGGGCGTGAAGTCCATGACGGGCGACGACGCCGAGGCTCTCGCCGGCTCGGACGCGGACTTCTACATCCGCGACCTGCAGGAAAACATCGCCGCCGGCAACTTCCCGTCCTGGGACCTGCACGTCCAGGTCATGCCCTACGAGGATGCCAAGACCTACCGCTTCAACCCGTTCGACCTCACCAAGGTGTGGCCGCACGCTGACTACCCGCTGATCAAGGTGGGCACCATGGAGCTGAACCGGAACCCGGAGAACTACTTCGCGCAGATCGAGCAGGCCACCTTCGCGCCGTCGAACTTCGTGCCGGGCATCGCCGCTTCGCCGGACAAGATGCTGCAGGCGCGCATTTTCTCCTACGCGGACGCGCACCGCTACCGCGTGGGCACCAACCACGCCCAGATCCCGGTGAACCTGCCCAAGAACCAGGTCAACAACTACAGCCAGGACGGTGCCGGGCGCTACCACTTCAACGCCCCTTCCGTTCCGGTCTACGCCCCGAACTCCCTCGGCGGCCCGGCTGCCGTGGAACCGCAGAACCCGGCCGGCGGCTGGGAGAACGACGGCGCGCTGACGCTGGCCGCGCACTCCCTGCACGCTGAGGACGGCGACTTCGGCCAGGCCGGCACCCTGTACCGCGAGGTTTACAACGACGGCGAGAAGGCCCGTCTGCTGGAAACCATCACCGGTGCTGTGGGCGGCGTGAAGAGCCCGGGCATCAAGGAGCGCGCCATCCAGTACTGGACCAACGTGGACGCCGAGCTTGGCGCCAAACTGCGCGCCAACCTGGGTGCAGCCCAGACCGAGTCGGACGCCGAAGCGGCCGCGAAGTTCTGACCCCAGCTTTACCGCCCTTACCGGGCACGCCCACCCCGTCACGGATTTCCGTGGCGGGGTGGGCCTTTTCCACATAGCCGATGCCTTCTCTGGCTGTATTGACGATGCCTCCCTACGATCCTTGTATGGACACATTCGAAGGCATCCCGGATGCCGCCTTCCGGTTCTATGCGGAGCTGGAGAACAACAACAACCGTGAATGGTGGCTTGAAAACAAGGACACCTATGACACGGAGGTGAGGCAGCCGCTCGCGCTGCTGCTCGCCGAACTGGAGGATAAGTTCGGCCCGGGCAAGATCTTCCGGCCCAACCGGGACATCCGGTTCTCGCAGGACAAGTCGCCGTACAAGACCGCCCAGGGAGCCTTCGCCGCACGGCAGGAAGGCGTGGGCTACTACATCCAGGTCAGCGCGGACGGTCTGCTGATCGGCGGCGGCTACCACTCACACACGCCGGCGCAGCTTGCCCGGTTCCGCAGCGCCGTGGATGCCCAGGCCAGCGGCGCGGCATTGCAGAAAATCGTGGACCGGATCGCCGCTGCCGGGTTCCTGGTGGAGGGCGAGAAGCTCAAGACCGTGCCCCGGGGCTTCGACAAGGACCACCCGCGGGCCGAGCTGCTCAAGCACAAGTCGCTGTCCGCGGGAGTCACGTTCAAGGACGCCGGGTGGCTCGGCACTGCTGGCGCCAAACGGGAGGTGGCCAGCCGATGGGAAGAGCTCCGCCCGCTCGTCGACTGGGTCGGCCAGTATGCGGCCCCATAATGGCAGCCCGGGAATCGGAAAGGCCACCCGGGATCAAGAAGATCCCGGGTGACCTTTCGCGCTCTACTGGGCCGCGTTAGACCCGCGTGTAGGCGTCGTCGTCTTCGGGGTCCACGGCCGCCGGGTTCACAGCTGCCGGGTTCACGGCTGCCGGGTTCACGGCTGCCTTGGCCTCGGCGAACTTCTCGTTAAGGCGCGAGTGCCGCTGGCCGTACGCGAAGTAGATGCCCAGGCCGATCACAAGCCAGATGGCGAAGAAGATCCAGGTCTCCACTGCCAGGTTCGTCATGAGGTACAGGCAGAGCACTGCGGACACAACCGGCAGCACTTTGCCGAACGGAACCCGGAAGGCAGGCTTGAGGTCTGGCCGCTTCTTGCGCAGGACCAGGATGCCGAGGCTGACCATCACAAAGGCGGAGAGCGTGCCGATGTTGATCATCTCCTCCAGCAGATCCACGTTGGTGAGTCCGGCTACCAGTGCCACCGCGGCACCACAGATGATCTGCAGCCGGACCGGCGTCGAACGCTTCGCGCTGGTCTTGGACAAGGAGCGCGGCAGCAGTCCGTCGCGGCTCATGGCCAGCACAACGCGTGAGAGGCCCATCAGCAGCACCATGATCACCGTGGTCAGGCCCACGAGTGAGCCGAAGGCGATGACCTTGGCGGCGTCGGTGTTCCCCACGGCTTCGAAGGCCGTGGTGAGCGTCGGGTTCTTGACCGCTGAGAGCTCCTTGTACGAGACCATTCCGGTCAGGGCCAGGGACACCAGGATGTACAGCAGCGTGACCAGCGCCAGGCCGCCGAAGATGCCGCGCGGCAGGGTCTTCTGCGGGTTCTTGACCTCTTCCGCGGACGTGGCCACCACGTCAAAGCCGATGAACGCAAAAAAGACCAGGGCGGCACCGGCGAAGATGCCCAACGTTCCGTACTGGGCGGGTGCGGCGCCGGTGAGGAAACCGAAGAAGGACTGCTTCATGACGTCGGCCGCTCCGGTGCCTGTGGTGGGCTCCGAGGCGGGAACGAACGGCGTGTAGTTGGAGAACTTGACGTAGCTGAAGCCCACGACGATCACGAATATCACGACGCCGATCTTGATCAGCGTGAAGATGTTGCCCACGCGGGCGGACAGCTTCGTCCCGAGGACGAGCAACACGGTGAAGATCGCCACGATGAGGAACGCTCCCCAGTAGAGGTCAACTCCTCCGAGGGAGATGGCGGGCGGTATTTCCACGCCCATGAGGGCGAAGACCTTGCTGAGGTAGATGCCCCAGTACTTCGCAATCACCGCGGCGGCGGTGAACAGCTCCAGGATGAGGTTCCAGCCGATGATCCACGCCAGCACCTCGCCCATGGTGGCGTAAGTGAAGACATACGCAGAGCCGGCCACGGGGATGGCGGTCGCGAACTCGGCGTAGCACATGATCGCCAGGGCACACGTGACGGCAGCCACGGCAAAGGAGAGGGTAACAGCCGGTCCGGCGAAGTTCGCCGCGGCTTTGGCGCCCACCGAGAAGATGCCGGCGCCAACCGCAACGGCGACGCCCATGATCATCAAGTCCCAGGTGCTGAGGGAGCGCTTGAGCTTGCGTCCGGGTTCATCGGCGTCGGCCATTGACTGCTCGATGGACTTGGTCCGGAAAAGATTCATAGGAAATCCACAATCCTGATTGGGGGTAGGAAACAGACCTATCAATAATAGTGTCCATCCAGTGGACGGCCATATTTGTCCCAAATAATGAGACGGCGGCACACACGAAACCACGCCCGGCCCTCCTCCGCGCTGCGGCTGCGCGGTGTGGTGGAGGGCCGGGCGTGGTGTCCGGGAGGACAGCTGGCGGCCCCTTGCGGGAACCGCCAGCCGGCCAATTGAATTACACGGAGCCTGTCCTGAAGGTCCAGGACCGGAACGCCAGCGGGTTGCCGGCGAGGTCAAGGACCGAGGAGGTGGCCATCGTGTATGTGGTGTTGGCCACGAGGGTCGCCGACGGGTTGAGCGTCGCCGTCCTCGTTGCCGCGTTGTACGTCACCGTTGCGGTCACGACCGGTCCCGTGAGGCTGCCGCGCCTCAGGACCACCGTGGCCGTGCTGACGTTCGTTACCGGCTCGCTGTAACGGACTGTGACGTTGGCCGTGCGGCCCACGTTCGTTGCACCGATCGCCGGTGTCACCGAAGCCACCGTCGGGGCCGGCCCGGTGGTGAACTGCCATGACGGCGGCGCGGCCATGGTGTTGCCTGCCGTGTCACGGATCGAGGAGAACGCCATGTTGTACGTACGGTCCGCGAGGAGGGTCGCGTTGGGGTTGACCGTGACGGTCCTCGTCGCGTTGTTGTAGGTAACACTGGCCGGGATCGGCGTTGCACTGCCGTTGAGCCGGAGAACAACCGTTCCGGAGCCGACGTTCGTGACCGATTCACTGAACGTGGCCGTCACGTTTGCTGTCTGGCTGACGGACTTGGCACCGAGGGCCGGCGTCCTGGCGGAGATCGTCGGAGCCACAAACTCGGTCCGCGGCGTGATCAGCGGAGTACGGGCCGATGGAGCGCCCGTGCCTGCTGCGTTGATTGCCGAGACGTCGAAGGTGTATCCCGTGCCGTTGATCAGGGCCGCCACCGCGCTGTTCGTGACGTTCCCTACTGTGACCTCGCGGGTCGGAGTGGCACTCGTTCCCACGAAGACGCGGATCCGGAACTGCGTGACTGCGGCGCTGGGGACAGCCGCGGGGGCGGTCCACCTCACCGTAACCTGGGCGTTGCCCGCGGTGGCCGTGCCAATCGCCGGAGCGCTGGCAAGGACAGGAGCCGACGGCGTGACCGCGTTGGACAGTCCCGAGAAGGCGCTGGTGCCGATTGCGTTCACTGCCCGAACCTGGAACCTAACAGCGGTTCCGTTGGCCAGACCCGTCACCACCAGGCTGGTGGCACCGGCGTCAGCCGTCTGAAGTGCACCTACCTGGGTTCCGGCTGCGTTGACCACCCGCACGTCGAAGCTGGTGGCAAGGCCGCCTGCTGCCGGCGTGAAGTTGACCGTGGCCTGGCCGCTGCCGGTAGCAGCAGCCGCGCCGATGACGGGAACGGATGGTGCGACAGTGTCAGCGAACACCAGCCGTTCGACGTTCCGCACGGTGTCGGTACCGTCAGTGCCCACGTTGTCGGTCACCGTGGTCGTTGACCCCGGAGAGCCAAGGACGCCAGTTCCACCGGTGGTGGTGACGGTGTAGTCGGCCTGCGCGCCGGTGAATACTGCCGAGTCGGTGCCGCCGGAACCCGTGAGGATCTCGCGGACCGCCACGATGTTGCCGGGGTTCACGGTTCCCGCGAAGACAGCTTCCTGGAGCGTCGGTCCCGTCAGGTTGCCATTGGCGTCCTTCAGGTACCTGCTGGCCATGGCGCTCTGCCCCAACCCTTCAATGCTGGCGCTGCCGACCTCGCTTGCCGGATCGGCTGCGTTGGTGCGGACGCTGAGACGAACACCGAGGTACCGGTCGCCGTCGAGAATGTCGTTGGCGCCGCGCCCCTCGAGAAGGTCGCTTCCGCTGCCGCCGAGCAGGATGTTGCCTTCGCCCCAGACGTTCGCACCGGTGAGGAGCGGGCAGTCCTTGGACGCCGAGGCGGCCACAACGTCGGATGTCAGCGTCGGGAAGGTCGTCACCAGGTCGCCAAGTCCGGCGATCCGGTCCACACCGGCCTGATCCAGCACGTCGCATCCAATGAACCCGGCGCCGCCTACGGCGCTAGGAACCAAGTCGTCACCGCGAAGCTTGTCGTCGAGTTTGCCGCCCGAGAGCGCTTCAACCTCGTTGAACTTGTCGCGGACACCGACCGTCAGGATGTCCAGCGGGGGGATTGGCAGGGCCAGGTCAAGATCCTGTGCCTGTGGGTCGCCCTGACCGATCTCCCAGTCGTAACCGGAGGCTCCGGCGACTTTCTCGATGCCGGGACCGCCGACGCCGATGTCGTCGCCGCCCTCCATGTCGTAGTCGTCGTCGCCGCCCTGGCCGACGAGGATGTCGTGTCCGGGCTTCTGTGAATCATCCAGGAAGAACAGGTTGCCGCTGTCTCCCTGCATCAGGTCCGGCTGGTCGCCGCCCTCTTCCCAGTCATCGCCGCTGTCGCCGAATGCGGCGTCAAGGCTCTCACCGAGCATCACGAAGTCGTCACCGGCTCCGGCGAAGGTCTCGTTGGCGTTGGCTCCACCGTTTGTGAAGTCTTTGCCGTCTCCACCCATGATGATGTCCAGGCCGGGTCCGGCGTCGATCGCGTCGTTGCCGGGTCCGCCCTTCGGGACGTCGTCACCTGCGAGGTCCGTGATGATGTCGTCACCTTCGCCACCGAGCGCGACGTCGGCTCCGTCACCGCCTTCGATGACGTCGTTGCCTTCACCGCCCCAGAAGGTGTCGCTGTCGTTTCCGCCGAAGATCCGGTCCACGCCCGCAGTGCCGTTATAGACACTCTGTCCGTTGATCCCGGAGGGGTCGACCGTGTTCCTTGCACGGTACTTGATGGTGCCGTCGGGCATGCGGATCAGCAGATCAGCCTCACTGCATTCTGAGTCCGGGTCGTCTGCTACGGTGTTGCCGGCGGTTGCAAAGCCAGCTGTGGTGCCTGCCAGCTTCTTCAGTTCAAATTTGCAGTCCGCCGTGGCGAACGCATCGGCCTTCAGGCTCTTGACGTTCGTGTTGCGCATCATCATCTCGGCGAACGAGTTGCCCTCCAGTTGCGCCCTGAGGTTCATGCCCGGGGTGCGCGCCAGGTAGTACAGGCGGTCGCCGTTCTGCAGGTTGGTCAGCTGGTTCTCGAAGACGTAGTTGAACGTGCTGCCCAGCAGGCCGCCGAATACAACTGTCTGCTCCGCGAGGCCGCCGACCCAGAGGTCCACGTTGTCGAGGCCCGTAATCGAGCTCGTGCCGGTGTTGGCCCAGGCGTCCGTGCTGTTCATGAACGCCGCGGCGTCAGCCGGAGGAACATCCGCGGGTGCGGGGCTGACGATCAGCCGCGCAGCCTCCCGCTTGCCCGCCAGCGTCGTTGCGCCGGTGATGGACGGGTGCAGACCGTAGGCAGCCACGAAGTTGACGAGCGATTCCGGGTGCTTGAGGTTCTCGCCGAAGTCGACCCAGTTGGTGTAGGGCTTCAGCTGGCCGTCATTCGTTGAGTTGAAAAGCTCCCGGCGAAGGACGTTCAACCGCGGAATTCCTTCAGAACGGGCCCGGGTCATGTTGATCGTCGGAAGGTCCAGGGGCAGGCCCAGCAGGTTGTTGCGGAGCGTGTCCGTCACAAACTCGTCCAGTTCGTTACCGGCCTGGTCCGACATTCCCATGATGACGCTCCCGGCAGCCTCTTCCGAGGTCAGCAGCCCGGCAGGACCGCCATTGGTGTACTCCGGCGGGTTGAGGAAGCCATTGAGCAACGAGATGTCGTTCTGGCTACCCCTGGTGTCATCGGACGTGCCGAAAACGGTGTCCGGGCCGGCGCCGTCCTCGTTCCTGCGTGAGATCGTTTCGGTCAGCATGGAGTGGCCAAAGCGGTACACAGCGTGGGCGAATTCCGCCTTGATCGCGGGGTTGAGCTCCGTCTGGGTGAACGCAAACGGCTCAAAGGGGTTGATCGCAGGCTGAACCTTGCGGGCGAACTCCTCGAATACCAGGTGCTGGTACTCCATCTCAGTGATGAACCGTGCGGCCTGGAAGAGGCGCTCGCCGTTCCAGCCGGCGGCTCCGGCAGCCAGCTTCCACTCGGCCAAAGCCGCAACGCCGCTGGGGGTGGTATCGGTGGTCAGGACGTTCTCGATGTCGTCGACGAGCCGATCGTGCTCAGAGTGGAAGATCTGGTGGATGGTGGTGAGGCCGATGTTCTCGTTGACCCTGCCGTCACCGGCGATGAAGTGCGCATTCAGCATCTCGTCGTCGTAGGTGCCGGGTGCCTGGCTGGCGAAATCGGCAGATGCCGTGCTATCGCCATCCTTCGCGGGTGTCACCGGCGGAGTGGACGGGTTGTGGTCGGTGTCCTGCGGACTCGGGTCCGCGTTGTGCGCGATGTCCGTCAGGAACGGAGTGTCAAAGTACTTGACGTTCGCTGGCACCAGGGTGCCCAGGCCGCCGTTGTCGGCGCGGTTGGCCTCCACGAGCCCAGTCGCTGTTACGAACTGCGGAAGACCGCGGGCGGGGCCGGGAATGAACTTGCCGTACGCGTCCGCGGCGACCATCGGGACATTCAGGACATCCTTGTCGAGCAGCTGGATGCCGAGCCGCGCCGAGGCCTGGGCCTTGGTCGTGGCCCAGGTGGCCATGCCGTTGACCGCATTGGTTCCCGATTCCCCGCCGAGCATCTTGCCCGTGGCGACCGGCCTCGCGGCGGTGTTGTCGACATACTCGCGCAGGAACACCTGGTGCGAGGGGTGCGAGGTGTAGGTCTGGCTCTGGTCGACCCAAGGCGAGTCCGTGTTGGTCGCATCCTGGATATCGTCAGCGCTTTCATCGGCAGGGGTTGCGGGGTTGTCGCCCGCGACGCCGTCCGGACCGGGCTGGTTCTGGCCCCGGGTCAGCACCATGAAGCGCAGGTTCGGATCGAGGTCGTCCGCATTGCCGAAGACGTGGTCCGGGCCTGCGATCAGCGGGTCGTCATCCTTCAGCGGCACGAAGACAGTTCCGCCGCTCTTGACGGTCTGGTCAACGCCGTGGTCAAAGAACTGGCCGAACAGCGTGAACATCGAGTTGTACGGCGGGGAGAGGCCCACGTCGGTGGTCACGTTCTCGATGAACAGCGTGCTGTGGGACGGCACGCAGTCTACGGGAACGCCAGCGACGGGCGGAGTGGCCAGCGGCTGCGGGTCGGTGGTGCAGGGAACGACGCCGGTGTTGCCCTGCGTCCGGACCGGATTTCCGGCCGCGGCGACGGCTGCCGGGTTGGTCGAGGTCTGGTCCACGATCAGGTTGCTGATCACGCGGGGCTCGGAGTCGAAGACGTTGCCCTTCTTCTGCGCGTACGACGTCGGCTGGGAAGGCCCAAACGCGGGAGGCGAGTTTTCGGCATTCTTAAACACCGGAGTGGTCAGGCGCGGGAACTTCTGGTCTGCCGCACCGAACGTCTCCTGGCCCGCCTGAAGGTTGTTGCATGACCCGTCCACCGTCCGGAGCCCCTGAGAGACCAGGGGGCTCGGGATTTGGTTGGGGCCAGTCCCGATCAGCGCACCGCAGGGGCCGGTGGCTGAGGTCGTGTTGGCCACGTGGGTTTCAGCGATCTTGATCTGCTTCAGGATGAAGGAGAGATCGGAGGGGGTGATGGTGAAACCCTCCCCCACCGGTGCCTGTACCGCGTTGGCTGCCACCACGGGAAGTCCCATGGCGATTGGCATCATGAGCGTGGTTACTGCTGCCACCGTCCGGAAGGAGATGGCCTGCTTGCCGTGCTTTTTGCGTCGTTGACGTCGGTTTGTTGGTGGATCGGTGGGTGACGCGGATCGACTTTGATCCGCGCCCCCGTCTGACTTCCAGGCTGAGATTTTCATGGCACACCTGCCGCTAGGAGGGATGTAACCGTGCCATCGTGCGATGGTGTGCCCGTGAAAACCTTGTGGCAGCAACCTCTCTGCCGCTGTTTCACCTGCTGAGCCACCCAAATTGGGGGTTTTCAACCAGTCAATTAACCGGCAACGCACAGGTGGGGCCGCTAGTTCGCGGCCCCACCTGTGCGTCATTTGCCAAGGCGTATTACATCCGGTCTGAGGTGGCTCAGACCGGCCAGTCCATGAGGGTGGAACGGATCAGGAACCGTTTGCCCTCCGGTGCCTCGACCGAGAAACCGCTCCCCCGGCCCGGCACCACATCCACAGTCAAATGGGTGTGGCTCCAGTAGTTGAACTGCTCCCTGGACATCCAGAAGTCCAGCGGCATGGTGCCCATTTCAGCATCGGCGCCGGGACCGCCGTCGGGAATTTCAAAGCGCCCCAGCAGGACGTCGGAGTCCCCGGTCAGAAACTCCCCGGCCGGGAAACACATCGGCGAGGAGCCGTCACAGCAGCCGCCGGACTGGTGGAACATGAGCGGCCCGTGCTGGGCCCAGAGTTTCCTGAGGAGGTGCACGGACTCGGCCGTGAGCGCCACCCGGGAGAAGTCCTCCCCGGGCAGCGTCACAGCGGCGTCAAGACTGGCTTCAGTCATCACCGATTCCGCTCATCAGAACCTCAGCACGACGCGGCCGTCGATTTTCGCGTGCTTCATCTCGTCCAAGACCGCGTTGACCTCAGAGAGCTCCCGGGCGGACACCGTGGGATGGATCTTGCCCTGCGCGTAGAAGTCCAGGGCCTCCTCCAAATCCTGGCGGGTGCCCACGATGGAGCCGCGGACGGTGAGGCCCTTCAACACGATTTCGAAGATCGGCGCCGGGAAGTCGCCGGGCGGAAGGCCGTTGAAGACGATGGTGCCGCCGCGGCGTGCCATGCCGATGGCCTGGCCGAAAGCGGACGGGTGGACGGCCGTGACCAGGACGCCGTGGCAGCCGCCCGTTTCCCTTTGGATGACCTCTACCGGGTCCTCGTGCAAGGCATTGACCGTGAGCTCGGCACCGTGCGCCTTGGCGAGGGCCAGCTTGTCGTCGGCGATGTCCACGGCCGCTACGCGCAGGCCCATGGCCACGGCGTACTGGACCGCAATGTGCCCCAGCCCGCCGATGCCGGAAATGGTGACCCACTGGCCCGGCCTCGTCTCAGTCATCTTCAGGCCCTTGTAGACCGTGACGCCGGCGCACAGGACGGGCGCAACCTCCACCGGATCCGAACCCGCCGGAATGCGGGCGGCAAAGCGCGTGTCTACCAGCATGTACTGCCCGAACGAGCCGTCCACGCTGTAGCCGGCATTCTTCTGTGCTTCACAGAGGGTTTCCCAGCCGGTGCGGCAGTACTGGCAGTCGCCGCAGGCGGACCAGAGCCAGGCGTTGCCTACCAGGTCTCCGATGGCGAGGTCGGTGACTCCCTCTCCGAGAGCCACCACTTCGCCCACGCCCTCGTGGCCGGGGATGAACGGCGGAGAGGGCTTGACGGGCCAGTCCCCCTCCGCGGCGTGCAGGTCGGTGTGGCAGACTCCGGTGGTCAGAACCTTGACCAGCGCCTCACCGGGGCCGGGCGTCGGAACGGGAACGGTCAGGATCTGGAGGTCCTTGCCGAATTCGGTTACTACGGCTGCTTGCATTGTCGTCGTCATTGGCGAAATCCTTGCGTCGTTAGAGCATTTGTTGAACTGAGTGCGGTGACGGGTGGTGCTGCCTTCCTGAGGGGTGGCCAGGTGGGGCAGGCGGGGACGGAATGGGCCGTCCCCGCCTGGTTCGGGGTGCCCGGGTCGGAGTGCCCGGGTCGATGCGGCTTAGAAGAAGCCGAGCTTGTTTTCGTTGTAGCTGACCAGGAGGTTCTTGGTCTGCTGGTAGTGGTCCAGCATCATGGCGTGGTTCTCGCGTCCGATGCCGGAGGACTTGTAGCCGCCGAACGCGGCGCCGGCCGGGTAGGCGTGGTAGTTGTTGACCCACACGCGGCCGGCCTGGATCTCGCGGCCGGCGCGGTAGGCGACGTTGCCGTTGCGGGACCAGACGCCGGCGCCGAGGCCGTAGAGGGTGTCGTTGGCTATGCCCATGGCCTCGTTGTAGTCGCTGAAGCGCGTCACGGACACGACGGGGCCGAAGATCTCCTCCTGGAAGATCCGCATCTTGTTGTGGCCTTCGAAGACGGTGGGCTGGACGTAGAAGCCGCCGGCCAGGTCACCGTCGAGCTGGGCGCGGGCGCCACCGGTGAGCACCTTGGCGCCCTCCTGCTTTCCGATGTCGATGTAGGAGAGGATCTTTTCCAGCTGGTCGTTGGAGGCCTGGGCGCCGACCTGGGTTTCGGTGTCCAGCGGGTTGCCCTGGATGATCTTCTCCACACGGGCCACGGCGTCGGCCATGAACGAATCGTAAATATCCTCCTGGACGAGGGCACGGGACGGGCAGGTGCACACTTCACCCTGGTTGAAGGCGAAGAGCGTGAAGCCTTCCTGTGCCTTGTCGTAGAAAGCGTCATTGGACTCGGCGACGTCGTTGAAGAAGATGTTGGGGCTCTTGCCGCCGAGTTCCAGCGTGACCGGGATCAGGTTTTGGCTGGCGTACTGGCTGATCAGACGGCCCGTGGTGGTCTCGCCGGTGAACGCGATCTTGCGGATCCGCGGGCTGGAGGCCAGCGGCTTGCCCGCCTCCACGCCGAAGCCGTTGACCACGTTGAGCACGCCGGCCGGCAGGAGGTCGCCGATGAGTTCCATCAGGACCAGGATGGAGGACGGCGTCTGCTCGGCGGGCTTGAGCACCACGGCGTTGCCCGCCGCGAGGGCCGGCGCCAGCTTCCAGACGGCCATCAGGATGGGGAAGTTCCAGGGGATAATCTGGCCCACCACGCCAAGGGGCTCGTGGTAATGGTAGGCCGTGGTGTCGTCGTCGAGCTGGGACAGCCGGCCTTCCTGGGCCCGGACTGCGGAGGCGAAGTAGCGGAAGTGGTCGGCGGCGAGGGGGATATCCGCATTCAGGGTTTCGCGGATGGGCTTGCCGTTGTCCCACGATTCGGCGACGGCCAGCATTTCGAGGTTCTCGTCGATCCGGTCGGCAATCTTGTTCAGGACCGCCGCGCGTTCGGCGACGGACGTCTTGCCCCACGAGGGTGCGATCTTGTGCGCCGCGTCCAGTGCCAGTTCGATGTCCTCGGCGGTGCCGCGGGCAACTTCGCAGAATGCCTTACCGGTGACCGGCGTGATGTTTTCGAAGTACTGGCCCTTGACGGGGGCAACCCACTCGCCGCCGATCCAGTTTTCGTAGCGGTCCTTGAAGGTGACCTTCGAACCTTCGGTACCGGGCTGTGCGTAAACGGTCATTGCTGGCTCCTTTGCTCTGCAACATGATGGCGACACGCAGGGTGATCGCCGTTGCACCCAGCCTAGGAGCGGGAAGGTTGCAGCAAGGTTGCAAGCGGGGGCCACGCCTGCAGGGTTCCCTGGCCGAGCTTGCGAGGCCAGGGGGCAGGTGGGGAGGAGCCAGCTCACTGCACGGTTCCTTGGCCGAGCTTGCGAGGCCAGGGGGGCAGGCGGGGAGGAGCCAGCTCACTGCACGGTCGCAACCATCGTCAGGCGCTGAGCTCGGTTTCCAGCCGTTCAAGATCGGCGACGACGGCGGCCCGCTTGGGTGAGCGCGGCGGCAGGAGCTTCAGGGCGGCAAGGCGGACGCCGACGTCGTCCCTCGCCTCCGGCAGTTCCGCATACCTGAGCAGCGACTCCGCGCTGCCGTCCGTCAGGACGGCCTCGCGCAGCAGCGAGGACACCCGGTCCCGCAGGTCCACGACGCCGGGGGCCTCGGACCGCGGGAGCACGGCGCCGCGGTAGATCTCGAGGGCGATGCGGTGGGCGCCGCGCTGCAGGCAGCTGAGTACCTGGCCGCTGTCCGGCACGAGGTCCATGGTCAGTTTGTAGGGACGGGACCCGGGGACGGCGGCGGGGTTGAGCTGCTGGAGGACCTTGCGGAGGCGCACCATCTCGGCGCGGAGGGTCATGGTGGAGTTGTCCCCCGGATAGAGCAGGGTGCTGAGTTCCTCGGCGCTGAGGCCGTCCGGGTGCGTGCTGAGCAGGGCCAGGATTTCGCTGTGCCGGGCGGACAAAGGAACGGTCCGGCCCTCAATGCTGAGCAGCGCCTGGTCGCGGCCGAGCAGCTGCAGGCTGTTGCGGTACAGGCTGCCTTCGGCTGTGGAACCGGACTTGGCGGCGGAACCGTTGCTCCGCCGTCGTGCCGGCGTCCGGGCCTGCGCCGCCGCCAGCTGGAGCCGTTCGACGCGCAGCTGTGCCTGGGCGGCGGCCACGGTGGCCTCCACGAGTGACAGGGTGTGCGGCGCCACCGCCGACTCCGTGCCGGTGATGTCCACGACGCCCAGCAGGGCGCCCGAATCAGGGTCCTGGAATGGGACTGCCGTGCAGCTCCAGGCGTGCACGGAACGCTTGTAGTGCTCGGCGCCGGAGATCTGGAGGCCCCTGCCAAGCGCCAGCGCAGTTCCGGGCGCGCTGGTTCCCACCGTGGCCTCGGACCAGTCAGCACCGGGGACGAACATCATGCCCTCCGCGCGGCGCTGCATCACCGGATCGCCTTCCACCCAGAGCAGCCGGCCCACTTCATCACCGACAGCGACCAGCAGGCCGCTGTCATGGCTGGGCTGGATCAGGAGCTTCTGGATCACGGGCATGATGCTGGCGAGCGGGTGCTGGCGGCGGTATTCCTCCAGCTCGTCCCGGTCCATGGCCAGTGGCGCCTCCGGAACGTCAGGGTTCGCGTGCAGCTTCGCCGAGCGCTGCCATGATTCCCGGATCAGGCGGCGCAGGCCGGGAATCTCCGGGGCGTCAGGAAAGGCATGGGCTTCCGGAATGCTGCCGGGGACATAGCCGTGGCCGCCGGACCTGCCGGCCAGCTGGTCGTCCAGATACTCGTGGCCGGCCAGGGCGCGCCGCTGGAGCAGCGCCGCGGCGTCGCCTTCGGGTGCTGCCGGCTGGATCAGGTTCTTCATCGAACTCCCATGTGCCACACTCTCGGGCAGTGCCGCATTGAGGGCGCTGCCGACGGGCACGCCTCATCAAGGGGCGTCGCTCCGTCCGGCAAGTCTAGCCCTGTCGCCGATCCACGGCCATGGCCGTGGAACCTGCGACAGCAGAAGCGCGACCGCTAGGCGCGGGAGATGTCGATCATTTCCTCGCGCGGCACTACCTTGATGCGTTCACGCACGACGCCGTCGGCCGCCGCGGATTCGGACCACGCCGCACCGAGGGCTGCTTCGTGCGCGTTCAGCCTGTTCCAGCCTTCCCACGTGGTGTACTCGATGCCACGCTCTTCCAGCAGGTCGATGATGGCCTGCGGGTCCGGGTTTTTCGCCGGCGGCAGGGTCAGCCGGTCCTCGAGGAGGAAGCCGATGGTCTCCAGGGCATCGCCCTTGGTGTGCCCGATGAGCCCGACCGGCCCGCGCTTGATCCAGCCGGTGGCGTAGATGCCGGGAACGGGGTTGCCGTCGGCGTCGAGGATGCGGCCGCCCTCGTTGGGGATGACACCGCGTTTGGCATCGTATTCCAGCTCGTCCAGCGGGGAGCCGTGGTAGCCGATGGCCCGGTAGACGGCCTGGACCGGGTAGTCGATGAACTCCCCCGTGCCCTTGACGTTTCCGGTGCCGTCCAGCTGCATGCGTTCAAACTTGATGCCGGCCACCTGGCCGGACCCGCCGTCGTCGTAAATCTCTACCGGGCTGTGCAGGAAGTGCAGGTGCAGGCGGCGGGAGGACGGCTGCTCGGCCTCGGCGTGCTCCTCCACGAGCCAGTTGGTCATGGTGTTCACCATGGTCTTGGTCTGGTTGTTGCTGCGGATCGCGTCGTCCGAGGCTTCGTCGAACTCAAAGTCCTCCGGGTACAGCACGATGTCCACGTCCCGCGCGTGGCTGAGCTCGCGAAGCTCCAGCGGCGTGAACTTGACCTGCGCCGGGCCGCGGCGGCCGAACACGTGCACGTCCGTGACGGGCGAATTCTTCAGACCCTCGTAGACGTTGGCGGGAATCTCCGTGACGAGCAGTTCGTCGGCGTGCTTGACCAGCATCCGCGCCACGTCCAGCGCCACGTTGCCGTTGCCGATCACGGCGATTTCCCTGGCATCGAGTGGCCAGTCGCGCGGGACGTCGGGGTGGCCGTCGTACCAGGACACGAAATCCGCGCCCCCGAAGGACCCTTCAAGCTCGACGCCGGGGATGTCCAGATCGGCGTCCCTGATGGCACCGGTGGAGAAGATCACGGCATCGTAGAAGGCCCGGAAATCGTGCAGGGTGAGGTCCCGGCCGTAGGTGACGTTGCCAAGGAATCGGATGTCGCCGCGGTCCAGCACTTTGTGCAGCGCGTTCACGATTCCCTTGATGCGCGGGTGGTCCGGGGCCACGCCGTAGCGGATCAGGCCGTACGGCGCCGGGTAGGCCTCGAAAAGGTCGATGCTGACCTCGACGTCCCCGCCCTTCACCTCGTTGGACTTGGTGAGGATGTCCGCAGCGTAGACGCCGGCGGGTCCGGCGCCGACGATCGCGACGCGGAGCGGCCGTTGGGAGGCGGATTCAGCTGAGTTGGACACCGGGAGCCCTTCTGGAACGGAGACTGCGCCTGCTCATCCTGCGCACAGTTACCAATTCTAATTGTCCGTACGATCCTGAAGTGAAACCCGTGACGCGGCGCTTCGGCTCTCTGCGCGGGAGCACTTCAGCCGCTTTTCCGCAGCGCCACCACGTCGCCTTCGCGGTACAGCAGGGCCCGCAGCTCCGATTCCGCGGAGTCCAGCCGCTTGGGGTCGATCGTTTCCCCGGCGGCAAAGTGGTCCAGCAGCCGCGGGTCCACATAGCTTTTCCGGGCGATCGACGGCGTGTTCCCCAGCACCGCGGCTGCCTCCAGCATCGCTGTGCTGATGGCGCCCTTCCTGGCCGCGACCCGGTTCTGCGGGCCGCTTTGGGCCAGGCTGACGGCCGCCGCCACCGTGCCCCGCAGGGTCCGGAAGTCCTTCGCGGTGAAATCAGAGCCGGTACGTTCCTTGACGTAGCCGTTGATGTCGGCACTGGTCAGCGGACGCCAGGTCCGGCCGTCCTTATAGGCCAGCAGCCGGGCGTTGCCGCCGCGCCGTTTGAGGACCCGGGCCAAGGCGGCGAGGTCCTCGTCGGCGATCTCGGATTCCCAGTTTTTGCCGCTCTTGGCGGGAAAGCTGAGCTGCAGGCGCCCTTTTCTGACCTGCACATGGGCGCACAGCAGCGTGGCCAGGCCATGGCTGCCGTTTTCGTTCGTGTACCGCTCCGAGCCCACCCGCAGGGATCCGCTGTCAAGCATCCTGAAAGCGGCGGCCAGGACGCGTTGCCGGGTGACGCCGTCGCTCCTCAGGTCGATGGTGACCAGCCGGCGTGCGGTGGGCAGCGACTCCGCAAGTTGGAGCGCCCGGTCGAACTTCAGCCGGTCCTTCCGCTCGCGCCACTCGGGATGGTAGATGTACTGCCGGCGGCCCACGGCGTCCAGCCCTGTGGCCTGGATGTGGCCGTTCTCAAAGGGGGCAATCCACACGTCCGTCCAGGCCGGCGGAATGCCGATGCTCTCCAGCCGTTCCCGGACCGGTCCCGGCGGCAGCGTTGACCCGTCGACGTCCCGGTAGCTGAACCCCGTGCCGGCCGCCACCCTGCGGTAGCCGCGGCCGGAGGCATTGCTGTGGCGCAGCCTCATTGGGCCGCAACCTGCCCATGCATCATGCTCATGATGGCAAGCCTACTGACTATTTGGCGTCGGCAGGCCAACACCGACCCGCCAGGACGGAATACCGGGCCGCCGGATGGTGTTATTGGTCTTGTGCCTACCCCCGACGGATCCGTCTCCTCCGCTGCTCCTGCTTCTGCCCCGCCCGGTGCGGCGCCCTCTGCGATGACCAGTCCCGGCCGCCAGACCGGAAGCGGCAAGACGCCCGGCTTGAAGGCCGTGGACAAGGAGACGACGGCGGGCGTCCTGTTCGGCATCGGCGCCTACGGGCTGTGGGGGCTGCTCCCCCTGTATTTCTTCGTTCTGCATCCGGCCGGGGCCGTTGAAATCGTGGCCAACCGCGTGGTCTGGTCCCTGCTGTTCTGCGCCCTGCTGATCACCGTAACAAGGGCCTGGCGGGTTTTGGGCGCAGCGTTCCGGGACCGTTCCGTGCTGGGCACTCTGGCGATCGCCGCCGGGCTCATCGCCGTGAACTGGCTGACGTACACCTATGGCGTGACCACCGGGCAGGCCGTTGAAGCCTCGCTTGGCTACTTCATCAACCCGCTGGTGTCCGTCCTGCTCGGCGTGTTCGTCCTGAAGGAAACGCTCCGCCCACTGCAGTGGTCCGCCGTCGGAATCGGCTTCATTGCCGTGGGAGTGCTCACCTTTTCCTACGGCAAGCTGCCGTGGATCGCGCTGACGCTGGCCATCAGTTTCGGGCTGTACGGATTCGTCAAGAAGCGGGTGGGGCCGCGCGTGGATGCCATCACGAGCCTCTCCATGGAGACGATCGTGCTCACCCCGCTGGCGGCCGCCACCATGATCTTCCTGGGTGTCAGCGGCGGCGCCTCGCTGGCAAGCAACGGGGCCGGGCATTTCTGGCTGCTCGCGGCGTCCGGCATCATCACTGCGGTGCCGCTGCTGTTCTTCGGCGCGTCCGCGCGCAGGCTGCCCATGACCACTATCGGGCTGTTGCAGTACTTCGCCCCTGTACTGCAGTTCATCGTTGCGCTGGCCGTCTTCCGGGAGACGATGACCCTGGACCGGTGGATCGGCTTCGGCGTGGTGTGGCTGGCGCTGCTGTTGCTGAGCGTGGACATGCTGGCGACTGCCCGCAAGAACTCGGTGGCGCGGAAGCTCTCCCTGCGGGAAGCGCGAACGAACAGTTAAGGCCCTGTTTATGCGCGACGGCGGGGCGTTGCGCGAAGGCGGGGCGTTAACTGTTCGTTCGCGCTTCACCAGCGCGGGCGGGTGTCAGACTTCGGGGACTGAGTCGACCCGCTCGTAGTCCCGCGGAACAACTACCATCGGCACGGGAAGTGCCCGCAGCACCTTGTAGGCCGTGCTGCCCATGAAAAGCCGGTTGCCCTGGGCCAGGCGCGAGGAACCGATGATGACGATTTCGCCGTCGTCCCACTCAAGGTCATCGATCGCCTCTTCGATGTTCCGGCCGTGCGCCACCTCCACCGTGACCCGGTGCCCGGCGGGGAGCCTGCGCGAGGCTTCGTCCAGGACCGTGTTCGCGTGCCGGTGGGCAGCGTTGACGTTCTCGCCCCCGTCGCCGTGCTCGTCCAGTTCCACGAGCGAGACGAGGCGCAGCGGGACGCCACGGCGATTGGCGGCACCGACGGCCGTAGCGATCGCAGCCTCCGCGCCTGGACGTTTGCCCACGGCAAGGGTCAGCCGGGTGATGGGGTCGGTACGGCGGTAGCCGCGGGGAGCCAGCGCCACCGGGACGGGCGAGGCGTGCAGCAGCGCATTGGCCATGCTGCCCACCGAGTAGCGCTTGAACAGGCCGTTGTTGGCCGCGCCCACCACTATCAGTCCCGCCTCCAGCTCCCCGGCCGCCTCAATAAGACCGGTCGCAAATGAGTCGGCTTCACGGACGTGGAACTTGGCGCTGACACCCTCCGGCACCAGCGCAAGACCTTCGCGTTCGGCCGTCAGCACGTCCTGCTCCGCCACGCTGATCCGGTTCCCCTGCGGGTTCAGCGCCACGTACGGTGTGCCCGTCTTCACAACATAGACAATGTCCAGGTGCGCGTCCTGTGCGCGTGCCAGGGATGAGGCCAGGGCGACGGCGTCCGCGCCGCGCTCGTTGGGTGTGTAGCCGACTACGTATCGCATGAAAACCCCTCTTTGGGTTCAGGGCAGACGACGGCGCCGCCCGGGTTCCCGGCGACGCTGCCTGGTCTGCGTTGCAGTGATAAGCATGACTCTACCCGCGGAAACGGCGACGGGCCGGGCACCTGAGAGGGTGCCCGGCCCGTGGCCCGATCGAGTAACTACGCGTTGGCGCGGATGGCCGCAGCCAGCACCTCAAGGCCGTCCTTCAGCAGGTCGTCGCTGATGACCAGCGGCGGCAGCAGGCGGATGACGTTGCCGTAGGTGCCGCAGGTCAGGATGATCACGCCCTCCTTGAGGCAGGCGGCCGCCACCGCCTTGGTCAGCTCGGGGTTGGGCTCCTTGGAGCCGGCCTGCACCAGCTCGATTGCCAGCATGGCGCCGCGGCCGCGGATGTCGCCGATCACGGAGCCGCCGGTACCGCCCGGAAGCTCGGTTGCCAGCTCACGCAGCCGGCCAAGGGCGAGTTCCTCGATGTGCTTGGCACGGCCGTTGAGGTTGTATTCCTCCATGGAGCCGATGGAGGCCAGCGCGGCGGCGCACGCCACCGGGTTGCCGCCGTAGGTGCCGCCCAGACCGCCCGGGTGGACGGCGTCGAGCAGGTCGGCGCGGCCGGTGATCGCGGACAGCGGCATGCCGCCGGCGATTCCCTTGGCCATGGTGATGATGTCCGGAACGACGCCCTCGTGGTTGACGGCGAACCACTCGCCGGTGCGGCAGAATCCGGACTGGACCTCGTCCGCGATGAAGACGATGCCCTTGTCCTTGGCCCAGTCAGCCAGTGCCGGCAGGAAGCCGTCGGCCGGAACGATGAAGCCGCCCTCGCCCTGGATGGGTTCGATGATGATCGCGGCGACCTGCTCGCCGCCGATCTGCTTCTCGATCATGGTGATGGCGCGCTTGGCGGCCTCGGCACCGGTGATCTCCGGGTTTTCCTCGCGGAACGGGTAGCTCATGGGCATGCGGTAGACCTCGGGCGCGAACGGGCCGAAGTTGGTCTTGTACGGCATGGCCTTGGCGGTCAGCGCCATGGTCAGGTTGGTGCGGCCGTGGTAGGCGTGGTCAAAAGCGACGACGGCGTCACGGCCGGTGGCGAGGCGCGCCACCTTGACGGCGTTTTCCACAGCTTCGGCCCCGGAGTTGAACAGCACGGTGCGCTTCTCGTGGTCGCCCGGGGTGAGGCGGTTCAGCTGCTCGGCGACGGCGACATAGCCTTCGTAGGGCGTGACCATGAAGCAGGTGTGGGTGAAGTGCTCCACGGCTTCTTTGACGGCGCCGACGACGGCGGGATCTGACGCGCCGACGCTGGTCACCGCGATGCCCGAGCCGAGGTCGATGAAGGAGTTGCCGTCGACGTCGTGGATGATGCCGCCGTCGGCGTCCGCGACATAAACGGGGACGCTCGAGGCGACGCCGGCAGCGACGACCGCCTTACGGCGTTCGGTCAGCGCGAGGGACTTGGGGCCCGGGAAGTCAGCCTGGATACGGCGCTTCTGCTCAAGGCGGTAGGTGATTTCGCTTGCGGTGGTAGTCATGGGGAGGCCTTTCGGTGCCAGGTGATCGAGCCTGTCGAGATCTGTTTCGACAAGCTCAACCAGCGAATTGTTAGGAGTCGAGTGCACTCATGACGTGCTTGATGCGCGTGTAGTCCTCGACGCCGTACATGGAGAGGTCCTTGCCGTAGCCGGACTGTTTGAACCCGCCGTGGGGCATTTCGGCGGTGAGCAGGATGTGGGTGTTGATCCAGACCGCACCGAAGTCCAGGTCGCGGCTGAGCCGCATGGCGGTGCCGTGGTCTGAGGTCCAGACGCTGGAGGCCAGGGCGTACTCGACGTCGTTGGCCAGCTCCACGGCCTCGGCCTCCGTGCTGAACTTCTGCACGGTGATGACGGGGCCGAAGGTTTCCTTCTGCACGATGTCATCGGTCTGTTTGGCGCCCGTGATGATGGTGGGCTCGAAGAAGAAGCCTTTGTCCCCGGCACGGTGTCCGCCGGTCTCAATCTGGCAGTTCTCCGGCAGCGACTCCACCACGGCGCTGACCGCGTTGAAGTGGTTGACGTTGTTCAGCGGGCCGAAGTAGTTGTCTTCGTCGTTCTGCGAACCGGTGTGCAGCGTCTTGGTATGTTCCACCATTGCCGCCACGACGTCGTCGTGCACCGAATCCTCGACCAGCACGCGTGTGATGGCGGTGCAGTCCTGGCCGGCGTTGAAGAAGGCGAACTCGGCGATGGCCGCCGCACTCTTCTTGATGTCGGCGTCCTTGAACACGATGGCCGGGGCCTTGCCGCCCAGCTCCAGGTGGGCGCGCTTGAGGCCCTTGGCGGCGCCGGAGGCAACGGCAATGCCGGCACGGACGGAGCCGGTGATGGAGACCAGGCCCGGGACCTTGTGCTCCACCATCATGGCGCCGGTTTCCCCGGTGCCCAGGATGACGTTGAGGACGCCGGCCGGGAAGATGTCCTTGGCCAGCTTCGCCAGCACCAGCGTGGATTCAGGAGTGGTGTCGGAGGGCTTTAGGACCACGGTGTTGCCGGCGGCGAGCGCGGGGCCGATCTTCCAGATGGCCATCAGGAACGGGTAGTTCCAGGGCGCAACCTGGGCCACGACGCCGATGGGTTCGCGGCGCACGAAGGAGGTGTGGCCCTCGAAGTACTCGCCTGCCGATTTGCCTTCGAGAATGCGGGCGGCGCCGGCGAAGAAGCGCAGCTGGTCGGCGCCGGCGGCAACTTCCTCGGACGCGATCAGGGAGCGGACCTGCCCGGTGTTGCGGTGCTGCGCATCGACAAGTTCGTCGCTGTTGTTCTCGACGGCATCTGCGAGCTTGAGGAGCATGAGCTGGCGCTGTCCGGGTGTGGTGTGTTTCCAGGTCTTGAAGGCGTCCTTGGCGGCAGCCATGGCGGCGTCGACGTCCGCCGCGACGGAGATGGGCGACTTGGCCACCACGTCACCGGTCGCGGGATTCACGATGTCAAGCAGTCCGGTGCCGGCGGGCGTGACAAACTCGCCGTTGATGAAGTTCTGCAAGGTTTGAACCACGGTGTACAACCTCTTTCGTACTGAATGATGTGATGCAGCTGCTCCGAGCCTATGTCAGCGCGGCAAGCCGGGGAATAGCCACCTGCACACCCTCCTGCCGGAGTTTTAGTGCGATCGGCCAGCCTCCGGCTACGCTTGATGCATGGCAATCTCCCTCGCCGCGTTGCTGGCCGTGCAGTCCCTTGGGCTGAAGAAATCCGGCCTCGCCGAGACCACCTCCCACCAGGACATCCACTGGGTTGCCGTCACCGAGCAGGAGGATCCGCAGCGCTTCCTCAACGGCGGTGAGCTGGTGCTCACCACCGGCATGCGCCTGCGCAGCGCACCCGAGCAGCGACGCTTCGTCCGCCAGGTCCAGCGCGCCGGCGCGGTGGGGATCGGCTTCGGTGTGGGATTAACGCACGACGCCGTTCCGCCGGCTTTGGTCGCGGAAGCGAACCGATGGGGGCTTCCGGTAGTCGAAGTCCCCTATAAGACGCCGTTCATCGCCATCGGCAAGCTCGTGGCGGACGCGCAGTCGGCCGACCACTATTCCAAGCTGGAACGCCTGATTGCCGGTCACCAGATCCTGGCGCGGGCGCTGCTCACCGGCGGCGGGCTGGCCGAACTGCTGAGGCACCTGGGCGGCATGCTGCGCACGGAAATTGTCCTGACCCAGTTCACGGCCCAGCTCTACAACAGCGGCTCCGAGCCGCCGGTGGCGCACTCGTGGGCGTCCTATCCCATTCCCACCGGCCGCCGTGACGCGTGCACGCTGTGGGTCAAGCAGCCGTTCGAGGACTCCGGCATCATCGGCTACGCGCAAAACCTCATCAGCGTGGAGCTGAACAACATGGTCAAGCAGCGCCAGGCCGAGCGGGCGCTCTGCGGGCAGGTGCTGGAGGACGTCATTCACGGAACCCTGGATCCCAGTGAAGCCACCCGCCGGCTGGCGGGGACGGGCATCAACAGCACCCGCAAGAACGTGGTGCTGCTGGCCGGATCCGAGGCGCACCACAAGCAGCTGGTTACTTCCTCGCTGCCGCGGACGCTCGAGAAGGCGGTGACCGCTGTCGTCGGAAAGGACCTGATCACCGTGGTGCCGGACGACGGCCGCGGCGCCACGGCCCTGGCCCGGAACCTCAGCGACCATCTAGCCGAGGCCGGCATCCACGCGACCATCGGCATCGGCGGTGCGTACACCAAGCCCAACGGCCTGCGCTGGAGCTACTTCGAGGCCCGGGACGCCGCCAGCCACGGGCTGCCGGTCAATGAACCGGAGCGGCTCAGCCTGACATCCCTGCTGCTGGCGAGCGAGGACGTGCCGCTCGCGGACATGGCCAATGAATCGCTGAACCCGCTCCGCACCTTCGATGCCGCCCACGGCGCCGAGCTGATGACCACGCTGGAGAGCTACCTGACCAACAACGGTTCGGTGGCCGCCGTCGCCGAAGCCCTCACGCTGCACCGGAACACGGTCCGTTACCGGCTCGCCCAGATCACCGAGCTCACCGGTTACGACCCCTCGGTCACCGCCGACCGCGTCCAGCTGTGGCTCTCCCTGGCGGTTTCGCGGCTGGGGTCGCGGCACTCCGGCTGACAAACCTAGTTGACGCCGCGCTTCAGGAGCTTGCGGGCCTTCCGCCGGGCCTTGCGGTACTTGGCCTCGTCGCGGGCGGCGATCCTCTCCTCCCGCTCCAGCAGCGAACGGTAGGCGTCGGCCACCGCCTCCGGCAGCTCCGGGCCACGCCCCAGTTTCCCGAGGAAGACCCGGGCCATCACGCTGTCGTGGTGGTCGCCGAGGATTTTCTGCTGCCGGTGCGCGGCTTTGGCGAGCTTCGCCGCACGCTTTCCATAGAGGGGCACCACCGATTCCGCCGCGTGCCGCAGGCGCTTGGCGTCCTTGCGCACCTGGTGCAGCGCGGTTTCGTGGGCCGCACCCTCCTCGGCACGCATGGCCGCCCGATGGGAGCGGCGCAGCCGTCGGACAGTCCTTTTCACCCGTTTGGCCGCCACTTTACCGCCGGGTCCCGACGCCGGCGGCCGAACCGGCGGGTTGTCCCGGAAGTCCTCGAGGTCATCCAGCAGCCGGAAGTAGCGGTCGGCCGCGAGCACTTCCAGGGCCCTCCGGTATCCGGCGTCGAACCGGTTGCCCAGTTCGCGCTCCACACTGTCCTGCACGGCTCGGCTTGCCTGGCCCGGCGGAAGTTCGGCCGCGTGGGCGCGCAGCCGTTCGCGCATGACTTCGGCGTCGCGGGGGGAACCGAGGATCCGGCCAAGCCACTGGAGTTCATCACGTAGCCTCCGGACGGCGGCAGCACCGAACAGCGTGCGGTAGACCGCCAGGGTAGACCGCAGGCGGCGGGTGGCCGTGCGCATATTGTGCACGGCGTCCGGTTCCTCCAGCCGCACGCCGGGATCGCACGCGAGGATTTCGCCGATCTGCCCGCCCAGGTACGCGGTCACGACGCCGGACACGGGCTCTTTCTTGTCCCTCGCCTTTTTGTGCGGTTCCGTCGCCTCTTCGTCCGGGATTTCCCGGCGCTGTCCGGACGACTGCGGCCAGGCCTGCCCCAGCGCCCTGCCGAGTTTGGACTTATGCGCTGCGGGCCGGGCACCCGCCGCAGCCAGGATTGGTTCGGCGGACGGGAAGAGCTCCGCCCCGCCGTGGACGAGCTCCAGCTCCCATTCGCGCCACTCCTGGTGCTGTCCCGCCCCGCCCAGAGACTCGGACCCGACCCTGTCATCGGCGAAGTCAGCCAGGTGCACGCCGTCGTCCCCGTACAGCGCATGGGTGGTGCGCTTGGTCGTCAGCCGGGCGGCCGGCGCCAGCTGGGCGCCGCGGAGGTAAACGTACACATACGACAGCAGTTTTTCGGGCACGACGGCGGCCTGGCCGAGGGGCGCATGAATCTCCCGGCGCTGCTGAGGTGCTGACTCCGTTCCTGATTCTGCAGGCAGCTTGACGTGCCAGCCGGCGTCCGCACCGCCCGTCCGGCGCCGGAGGGTGATGCCCCGGGAGGCGAGCGTAAGATCGTCGGTGTCGAAATAGACCGCTTCCAGGACTGCCTCGGAGGGCTCGCCCACCCGTCCGACCCCCGGGATCTCCCGAAGTGCCGGCAGCCCGGCCCCGGGATCGACGTCGTACTTCTTCTCGGTTTCAAGGCCCTCGGGAGTCATGACCGGACAGCATCCTTTCGCATGTGCGGCCCGCAGCGGCCCACTGTGTCGGTGGCCCGAGTCTATTCCCCGGGAACGCAGGGCCGCGAGAGGTTGACCACAAAACCCTAGACATCAAACGTCTAACGTCTAACGTTAAGGAATGGCTTCCATCTCTTCAGCGCCCCCGGCTACCGCCGGCCGACAGCCCAAACCGCGCGCCGCCGTCGTCGTCAGTGTCATTGCCTTGGTGCTGATCGGGCTGAACCTCCGGGCCGGAATCACCGGCGCCTCCGCACTGCTGCACGACCTTCAGCTGGTGCTGGGCTACGGTCCCCTGGTTGCTTCGGTCATCCCCTCCATCCCCACGCTGTGTTTCGCGGTGGCGGGGGCGGCAACGTCGTGGCTTACGGGCCGGCTCGGCGTTGAGAAGTCCATCCTGCTCTCCCTCGGAATGCTGGCCGCGGGGCTGCTGGTGCGGGGCATCCCGTCTACCGGCATGCTGGTGGCCGGCACGGTGCTGGGCATGTCCGGCCTGGCGGTCTGCAATGTCGCCATGCCCTCTTTCATCCGCGAGCATTTTGCCGACCGCACCTCCCTCATGACGGCGCTGTACACCGTGACCATGACCACTGGCGCCACCGTCACGGCCGTGGTCGTGGTGCCACTGGCCCAAGTGCTTGGATCACCGTCTGCGGGAGTCGGCGCAATCGGGATTCTCGGCGTGGCAGCTTTCCTGGGCTTCGTGCCCGTGGCGCTGCATGCGCACCGCAACAGCGTCCGGGGAACCTCCGCCCATGTTTCGCCCTGGCCGCTGCTCCGGACCCGGAAAGGCGTGCTGCTCACGGCGATCTTCACGCTGCAGGCCCTGCTGGCCTACGCACTGCTGAGCTGGTTCCCCTACATGCTGACCACCATGGGACTCAGCGCGGCAGAGAGCGGCCTGATGTTCGGGCTCATGCAGCTGGTGTCGGTTCCGGCCGGCATGGTGCTGATCGCCGTTGGGTCCCGCCCCCGGATGCTGCGCCCCGCCTTTTATCTGGTCAGCGTCACCATGCTCGTCGGGGTGGCCGCGCTCCTGGTACTGCCCGTTTCCCTGGCGGCCGTCCCCGCGGTGCTGCTCGGCTTCGGGCTCGGCATCTTTCCGCTGGTCATGGTGATGATCAGCCGCAGCGGGCGGGACACCGCCGAGACCACAGCCCTGTCCACTCTGGCGCAGTCCACCGGCTATCTTCTGGCCACCGTGGGGCCGTTCGGGATGGGCCTGCTGCACAGCGCGACGGGCGGCTGGACGCTGCCACTGGCGCTGCTGCTGGCCATCGCGCTGGCCCAGATCGTCGTGGTGCACCTCCTCACGGCCAAGACGAAAGGTTAGCCGCCGTGACTCTGAGCACCTCGCACCGCCAGCCGCTGGCAGACGAAATCACGGCCAAACTCCGGGAGATGATCCACTCCGGGGAGTGGCCGCTTCAGCAGCGGATCCCCTCCGAGACCGAACTGATGGCAGGCCTGGGCGTATCCCGCGGGACGTTGCGCGAAGCGGTCAAGGCCCTGGCCCACAGCGGGATGCTTGAGGTCCGCCGCGGCGACGGCACCTATGTCCGCGCCACGAGCGAGATTTCAGGGGCAGCCCGCCGCATGTACCAGGACCACACCCAGGAGCACATCCTCGAGGTCCGGCTGGGGCTGGACACCCAGGCGGCACGCCTCGCGGCCAGGAACGCCACAGCCGACGACGTCGCCGCCATGCGCGCGCTGCTCGCCGAGCGCGATGCGGCCTGGAAGGCAGCCGACTACGCCGGGTGGGCCGGAGCGGACTGGGGCTTCCACGAGCGCGTGGCCCACGCCTCCGGCAACCCGTTGCTGCACGAGCTCTATGTCAGCTTCGGCGAGGTTTTCCACAACGACCTGCTGAAGCAGCAGCGCCGTGGCGGCTTCGACGGCCTGCCGCATGAGGGCCACGGCGAACTCGTGGACGCCATCGAGGCGCACGACGGCGATGCCGCCGTGGCCAGCGTGAACCGGAACCTTAATTCTTGCGCCGAGTGGCTGCGGGATTAACACCGAAGCCCCCGCCCGCGGGCATGACTCCCCCAGATGGGGGGGCTGCGAGGTTTTTCTAGGGTTTTTCCAAGGTTTTTCCAATGCCACGGACTGATGCTCGAACCAGCGGTTTACCCTCCGTCAACACCGGGACGGCCGCGGACACAGTCCTTCAGGCAGTTGGAGGTATTCCGTGGCGTACAGTGCATCGGCCGGCCGCTCCGCGGGCAGGCGCGTGCGGCCGAAATCGCACAAGTCGTCCCGCCGGCTGGTCGGCATCCTCTGCGTGGCTGCCTTCGTGACCTGGTCACTCGCCGTCATGGTGGGAACGTCCGTGACCCTCCAGGGGCCGCTCCACGTCCTAGCCATTGCCGCACACATCCTCGCGATGGTCCTGGCTTTTGGCGCCATCCTGTTGGTGGACTGGCACGGCTTTCTGTGGCTCATCGGCAAACGCGAACTCTCCGAAACCATCCGGCTGGACGACGCCGCCAGCCCGCTGATCTGGGTGGGCATCACCGCCATGCTGTTCACGGGCGCGTTTCTCAGCCCGCACCTGAACAATCCCCTGACGGTGATCAAACTTGCCGCCGTACTGATCCTGATCCTGAACGGCATCATGCTGATCCCCCTCATGCGCCGCCTGCTTGTCATGCCACCCACCACCACGTTCGGGGCGCTGACCCCCGGCCAGCGCTTCCATATGCTCGCCTGCCTGACGATTTCGCAGGTCTGCTGGTGGACGGCCATCGTCATCGGTTTCGTCAACGCCGAGTTCTGAAGCCGGGTTCCAACCCAGCCCACGTAGACACGGCGCCCTGCGGTGGCGGAACTGTTCCCACGCAGGACGGCGGGCGGGCACTTTAGGTGCCCGCCCGCCGTCGTATATTCAGTCAGGTCGTGCGTTCAGGCAAAGAATTGACCGCCGTTACCGAAGGCCCTTGAAAACATTCTTGGGCCGCTGCATCTCACCGTGCTTGGCACCGAGGACGATGACCCATGCCGCGAATGCCGGAATGGTCCACTGCAGCACCTTCAGCTGCTTCTGCGCCGCCTGCAACTTGTCCGACGCTCCGCGCCGGGGCTCGGTGGCGCCTTCCGCCCCCTCGTCCGCCAGTTTTTCGACCTTCTTGCCCAGGATGCCCGCATACAAGGTGACGGCCGCACCCGCCAGCGTGACTGCCGTCTTGTAGATGGTGTCGGCGCCCACGCTGTCCTGCTTGGCGATCCGCTCCCTGTTTTCCCAGGCGATGGCCAGGTCCGCGACAAGGTGCGTGGCAAAGGCGGCGGTTTGAATCGGCGCCCACTTCATCCAGCCAAGGCTGGACAGCCGTGTTCGTTCGGCGGGGTCCTTGGCTTCCGCCGCAGCCCCGTTGAGGCCGATGGCACCCATCAGCGAGCCGCCGAACCATGCGGCCGCCGTCAGATCGTGAACAGAGCGGGCCAGTAGATTTCCTGCCATGATGTGCTTCCTAACGTAGAAATCGGAACCTGAAGTTGGAAAAGATGGCTTTGCCGCCCTCAGGCTCTTCCCGCGGACGGCCGCCGCACCAAAGTCATGGTGCGAGTATGGTAAGCACACTTACTAATGTTACGGAAGCCCGTAATGGCGCCGGCTTTGTGCGTAAAATCAACGCCATGGAAGCAACGGGAACATTGTTCGGCTGGGCCTTCGGCGACTCTGCCCGCGAGGACGACCAAGTCTATGTGGACGGGCTCCGCCATGAAGCGCTGGAAAACGCCCGGCAGGCTGCACGGTCCAAGGGCTTTGACGTGGAGCCCGGCTCGGAGGTCTTCACCATCCTCAGCGCCGGTGACGCCCTGGTGGACATCGACACCGCGCCGGACAACCTTGTGGTGCGCTGCACTGTGAAATTGACGGGTGAGGGAGCCAGCAAGGTCCATGCCGAGGGACCCATGAACGGCTGATACGGGAATGACGGACAGCACAACCCCCATCGGAGAGGCGGCCGACGCCGCAGAGGCCGCGTCGAACACCAAGGCGCTTGACGTCGTCGCGCGTTCAGGGTTTGCCGTCATGGCACTGCTCCACGTCGTCATCGGCGGCATCGCGATCGCGCTGGCCCTCGGCCAGCCAGGGCAGGCCGAAGCCACCGGGGCAATCGAGCAACTGGCCGCCAACGCCTGGGGACCCGCCGTCATGTGGGCAGGAACGGTCGCCTGCATCGGCCTGGCCCTGTGGCAACTCAGCGAGGCGACACTCCGGGCACGCCATCTCCCGCGCAAGGAACGAATCGGCAAGAACATCTCCTCAGGCTTCCTGGCCATCGCCTACGGCAGCGTGGCGTTGAGCTTCGGCGGCTTTGCGTTGGGCCTGCGCGGTGATTCGGGTGAATCAACGAAGGACGTCAGCACGGCGCTCCTCAGTGCCCCGTTTGGCGCTGTGGCGCTCAGCGCGCTGGGCCTCACCGTCATGGGCGTGGGCGTCTACTTCATCGTGAAAGGAGTCCGGCGGGGGTTTAAGGAGGAGCTCTTTCATTTTGACGGCACCCGCCGCGGGAGGGTCATTGATTCCCTGGGCGTCACCGGCCATGTGGCAAAAGGCATCGCACTGAACCTCGCCGGGCTGCTCTTCGTGATCGCCGCCGCCAAGCACACCCCGGAAGAATCCACCGGGCTGGACGGCAGCCTCAAGGCCCTGCGCGAGCACGCCTACGGCCCTTACCTGCTCCTGGCGATCGGCGCCGGCTTCATTTGCTACGGCATTTTTGCCTTGGTCCGGTCACGGTTTGGCAGGATGTGACGAGGTAACCCCTGAGGAGGGCTCGAATGACGCAGACACGCAAACCGGCAGGCCGGGCAAGCGCGCTGGCAGGGCAGGCCTTCGCCGCTGTCTTCAAGGCGATCAAGGCAGTACGCCCTGTCCGTCCGATCCATCCCCACGGCCTCAGCCTTGTCGGCGAGCTGTCGAGGCATGGCGTGGACGAACACGCTGCCGGCGGGCTCCAGGGTGCGCGCAGCGGAATCAGCTGGCTCGACGCTGCAGGCAGTGAACAGGTGCAGGCCCGTTTTTCCCGCTCCGTGGGCCTGCCGGAAGCGCTGCCCGACATTCTTGGCCTCGCCCTCCGCATCGGCGCCGCCTCCGACGGTACTTCTGCCGGCCAGCCGGCAGATATTCTCTTCGCATCGACCGGCTGGGGCTTTCCGGCGCGCTATGCGCTGCTTCCCAAGCTCGACGTCGGTGCCGCCAGATTCACCACGCTGATGCCGTACAAGGGTGCGGAGGGCCCGGTCCTGCTGGGGTTGCGTACGCTTTCACTGCCTCCGGGCGCCACAGGCCGCGCCGAAACCGGCGCAGATTTCAGGGACGCCCTCATCGCGGGCGACTGGGTCCTCGCGCTCTCCTTCGCCAAACCCGCCGGCCGGTGGGTCCACGCGGGGACCCTGCGGCTGCGGGCCGTCCCCGGGCCCGACGACACCACCATCCGCTTCGACCCGCTCGAACACCCGCTGCCGGGAGCCGGGACCTACCCGTGGGCGCGGCGCCTCCGGGAACGTTCCTACCGCACCGCCCGCGGGGCCGCGCCAGGGCAGCCCGACGCCCGGAAAACCGCGGCTGACACAACAACGCAGCAGCACACCCCGCCGCCCCTCGAGAGGAAACCCATGTCAACCGTCACGCAGGTCTTCAACTCCCCGGCACCGGACGTCTGGAAGGTGATCGCCGATGGCTGGCTGTACTCCGGCTGGGTTGTCGGCGCCTCGCGGATCCGCTCCGTCGACGCGCACTGGCCCAAGGTTGGCGCACGCTTGCATCATTCCGTGGGCGCATGGCCCCTGATCATCAACGACTCCACCAAGGTCACGGCCGTTGATCCGGGAAAGTCGCTGGAACTGATGGCCCGCGGCTGGCCCCTGGGCGAGGCCAAGGTGGTCATCACGCTGGAGGACCAGGGGACCCAATGCCGCGTCTCGATTGCCGAAGACGCCGTCAGAGGTCCGGGCCTGGCCGTGCCCAAAGTAGTGCGGGATCCGCTGATCTCGGTGCGGAACCGGGAAACCCTGAAGCGGCTCGAACTCATGGCCGCCGGCGGGGCCGGCCGCTAGCCGGACGTTAAAGCACAATGCGGGGTCACTTTGCGCCCGGTGATCCGAATGGAACGGGCGGTAAGTGACCCCGCGTTGTGTAAAGAGCTAGACGCTGGCGGCGACCCCGTCGCGGGAGATGAACACCATGTCCTCGCGGGGCACAACCTTGATGCGCTCACGCTTGACCTCTACGCCGTGCGATCCGCCGGCCGCCGTGGCCTCGGCGCCCAGGGCGAGCTCGTGCGCGTCCAGTGCCAGCCAGCCTTCCCAGCTGGTGTACTCCACGCCGCGGCTTTCGAGAAGGTCGACGACGGCACTTGCGGCGGGTGCCTCGGCCACCGGCAGGTTTTCGCGGTCTTCCAGCAGGTACGTCACGGTTTCGAGGGCGTCGCCCTTGGTGTGGCCGATGAGGCCCACGGGGCCGCGCTTGATCCAGCCGGTGGCGTAAATGCCCGGAACGTGCTCGCCGGACGCGTCCAGGACGCGGCCGCCGGCGTTCGGGACGACGCCCTTCTTGTGGTCGAACTCGATCTCCGGCAGGGCCGAACCGAAGTAGCCGATTGCGCGGTAGACGGCCTGCACGGGGTAGTCGACGTATTCGCCGGTGCCGCGGGCGTTGCCCGTGCCGTCCAGCTCGGTGCGTTCAAACTTCATGCCGCTGACGCGCCCGGGGTTCGCGGCGTCGTCGTAAATTTCCACCGGGCTGTGCAGGAAGTGCAGGTGCAGGCGGCGGGAGGCCTTGAGCTCGGAGAGGTCCTCGGGCTGCTCGGCGATCCAGTTGGTGAGCGTGCCCACCATGGTCTTGGTCTGGTTGTTGCTCTGGATCTGGCGGTCCGATTCCTCGTCGAACTCGAAGTCCTCCGGGTACAGGATGATGTCCACGTCCTTGGAGTGGGACAGTTCGCGGAGTTCCAGCGGGGTGAACTTGACCTGGGCCGGGCCGCGGCGGCCGAAGACGTGGACGTCCGTGACGGGCGAAGACTTCAGGCCGGCGTAGACGTTGTCCGGGATTTCGGAGACGAGGAGGTCATCAGCGTGCTTTGAGAGGACGCGGGCCACGTCAAGCGCCACGTTGCCGTTGCCGATCACGGCGATTTCCTTGGCGTCCAGCGGCCATTCGCGGGACACGTCCGGGTGGCCGTCGTACCAGGAAACGAAGTCCGCGCCGCCGTAGGACCCCTCAAGCTCGATGCCCGGGATGTTCAGGTCGGCGTCCTTGATGGCACCGGTGGCGAAGATGACGGCATCGTAGTGGGTGCGCAGGTCCTCGATGGAGAGGTCCGTGCCGTAGTCCACGTTGCCGAAGAAGCGGATGTCGCCGCGGTCCAGGACCTTGTGCAGGGCATTGACGATGCCCTTGATGCGCGGGTGGTCCGGGGCCACGCCGTAGCGGATCAGTCCGTAGGGCGCCGGGTAGCGGTCAAAGAGGTCGATGCTCACGGTCAGCTCGCCGCTCTTGACGGCTTCGCTCTTGGTGAGGATGTCCGCAGCGTAGACGCCGGCCGGGCCGGAGCCCACGACGGCGACGCGCAGTGGACGTTCGGCAGAACCTACGGTGGTGCTTGATGACACGGCTGTGTTCCTTTTCTTCTGCATCCGTTGCTCCACAACTGCCCTTCTGAGGCTTGATAACGGCAGTTATGGAGCAATCGACGGGCTTTACGGGGTGAGAACGCGGGTGGTGCGGGGCTTATTGGGGCTGGTGGTGCTGTAGTCAGCGGTCTTGAAGTGCGACGGCGCAAAGGGGCTCACGCGGACAACGTCACCGATCACGATCACGGCAGGATTCGCGACGCCGGTGGCCTCGGCCTGGTCGGCGATGGACCCGAGGGTGCCAATCGTCACGCGCTGGTTCGGCAGGTAGCCGTTTTCCACAATACCAACCGGAGTGTCCTCGGGCAGTCCGGCTTTGCCCAGGGCGGCCGCCGATTCGCGCAGCTGGCCCACGCCCATGAGGAGCACCACGGTATGGTCTGCCCGGGCCGGGACCTCGGACAGTTCCTCGTGGCCGGTGACCACGCTGAAGCCCTTGGCCAGGCCGCGGTGCGTTACCGGAATGCCTGCGGCGGCCGGGACGGAGATCGCGGATGTGACGCCCGAGACCACTTCAACCTCGACGCTGTGCTGCCGGCAGAACTCCGCTTCCTCGCCGCCGCGGCCCAGGACGTAGGGGTCGCCGCCCTTGAGGCGCACGACGCGGTGTCCGGCGAGGGCCTCGTCGACGAGGATGCGGTTAATCTCGGCCTGCGGCACGGGATGGTTGCCGGGCGTCTTGCCCACCTCGATCACGCGCACATCGGGGGCAAGTTCGTTGAGCAGTTCGCGGGGGCCGAGGCGGTCTGCCACCACAACATCGGCCTGGCCCAGTAGCCTGCGGCCGCGGACGGTGATGAGGCCGGTGTCTCCGGGGCCGCCGCCCACGAGGGCCACGGAGCCGGCAGACGCGCGGCGCCGGCGGAGCGGCAGGTCACCGGTTTCCAGTGCCGTGGCGACGGCGTCACGCAGGGCCATCGCGCGGCGCGGGTCTCCGCCGGCATTGACGGCGATCTTGACGTCGTCCACCACGGCGACGGCGGGGGTCCAGGCAGCCGAAGCTTCGTGGTCGGAGGCGTTGACGCACCAGATGCGCTGCGCCTCGGCATCGGCCGAAACCTGCGCGTCCACGGCGGAATCGCCAGTGGCGGTCTGAACAAACCACACGCCGTCGACGTCGGAGGAAGAGTAGGCGCGCGGTACCCAGGTGAGCAGGCCGGCGTCGGCGAGTTCCTGGAGCGCGGCAGAGGCAACCGGGGCCACCACGGTGACCCGTGCACCGGCGTCGAGAAGGCCCCTGGCGCGGCGCGTGGCCACGGGTCCGCCGCCCACCACCAGCACGGGGCGGCCGAGCAGGCGCAGTGCCGTTGGGTAGATGTCCTGAATTGCCATGAATCAACGGTAGGGCCGGGTCACATTCACCAACAACGGCGGCGGAAACACCAGTTCACGTAAGGTAACGCTGCGTCACATAGGGGCGGTCGCTGCGTAGAGCCGCCCAGCCCCGCGCGGGCCGCTACTTCACGGCGATAAGTTCGATCGGCCGGATGTCCGGATCCTTGGCGAGCAGGGCCGGGCCGTGCTGGCCCAGGGCGGCAGGAATGGCCCCGTTGAGGTGGGCCTGCCGGTCCTCCTCGGTGTCAAAAGTGTCGAAAATGCCGAACGTGTTCTCGCTGACCCGGAACGCGTACCAGGTCCTCGTGCCAGGCTCGCCGAGTACTATCTCGCGGCCTCCGTTGAGGAAGTCCCAAACTTCCTGTTCCTTCCCGGGCTTGGCCTCGACCAGTGCCAGCAAGCCAAATTTTGGTGCCACGGCTACCTCCTGAACAGTTGTGGGATCGGGCCGGCTGCCGGCCTTGTCGTGAGTGTAGGCACGCTGCATCGGTGGAACAAGGGTGCATCGGTGGAACAAGGGTGCGACGGTGCCAGGACAATGGACAGCAGAAAGCCCGACGGCGAGTATCGCCGTCGGGCTTTCTTGTTGGGTCAGTGCGGAGGTGCTTAGCGCGTGCTGCCGGCCAGGAGGCCGCGGCGCTGGAGCAGGCGCTTCTCGATGGGCGCGAACACGAGCAGCTCGATCAGGATGCCCACGGCGAGGATCAGCAGGATTGCGGACATCACGATGGTCATGTCGGCGAGGTCGCGGCCCTGGTTCAGCATGGAGCCTAGCCCGAAGCCGATGGTGCCGCCCACCGCGATGATTTCCGCGGCCATGAGCGACCGCCAAGAAAATGCCCAGCCCTGCTTGAGCCCGCTCAGGTAGCCCGGCAATGCGGCCGGCAGGATGATCTGCACAGCCATCTGAAACCGGGACGCACCCAAAACCGTGCCCACGCTGCGGTACTGCGGCGGGATCTGGTCCACGCCGGAGATCAGGCCGTTGATGATGGACGGGATGGCGCCCATGAAAACCACGAAGTACACGGTGGCGTCGGTGAGGCCGAACCAGATGATGGCCGCGGGCACCCACGCCACGGACGGCAGGACCTGAAGCCCGGAGATGAGCGGGCCGAACGCCCTGCGCAGCGGAGCCACCTGGGCCAGCAGCAGGCCGATCGGCGTCGCGATCACCACGCTGATCAGAAAGCCCATGATCCCGCGCTGCAACGAGGTCCATACGGCCTCCTGCAGCGATCCCTCAGCCCACAGCGTGCCGAACTGCTCCAGCACGTCCATCGGTCCGGGCACCTGGTCGCGGCGCTTGAGGCCCAGCGACACGTAGAACTGCCAGATGATGATGAGCACCACAAGGGCGGCCACCGGCAGCAGGATGCGGCTCCAGTCGACACGCGCCTTGCGGATGGCGTCCGACTGCAGCGAGTCGAGCCCGGATTCGAGTTCGCGCAGGTCTGCTGAACCGGTCGAGGAACGGGTCAGGGCCGCATGGATTTTTGTGGAACCGGTGGCTGAGCCTGCCGACACCGGGGCCTCGTCAGGGAGGACCGCCGGCTTCTCTTCTGCCACAGGGGTCGGGTTACTTGGCATGGCGGCGGATCTCCTCTCGCAGCCGGGCGGTGATGACCCCGGTCAGCTGTCCGGCAAGACCGGCGTCGGTACGGTGTTCTTCGGTGACGTTCCATTCCTGCACCACGCGGCCGGGCCGGGAGGACAGCAGGAGCACTCGCTGGCCCAGCCGGACGGCTTCGCGGACGTTGTGCGTCACAAACACGATGGTGCGCCCGGTTTCCTTCCAGATGCGTTCGAGTTCGTCATGGAGCAGGTCGCGGGTGATGGCGTCCAGGGCAGCGAACGGCTCGTCCATGAGCAGCAGCTGGCGGTCCTGCGCGAGCGAACGCGCCAGGGCCACACGCTGGCGCATGCCGCCGGAGAGCTCGTGCGGGCGCTTGTCGCCGGCCTCCGCCAGGTGCACCAGATCCAGCAGCTCATCGGCTTTCGTGCGGCGCTCGGCCTTGCCGACGCCGCGCAGTTTCAGCGCGAGCTCCACGTTCTCCCGGGCGGTGAGCCACGGGAACAGAGCGGCGTCCTGGAACATGAACGCGGCGCCGTCGCTGGGCACCTCAAGAGCGCCCGACGTCGGGACCTCCAGTCCCGCCATGATGTTCAGCAGGGTGGACTTGCCGCAGCCGGACGCACCGAGGAGGGCGACGAACTCGCCCTTGCCGATGGTGGCGTTGACGTCGTCCAGCACCGGGGCGCCTTCGCCGAAGCGCTTGCCCAGGTTTTCCAGTACGACTGGCATGGTCCCGTCCTTTGTTCGTGGTGCGTGGAGCTTGGTGTGCGGTGAAGCGGTTGGGCTAGTCCTGGCCCAGCCCGGCCGCGGATGTCTTGTCGTCGGTCACCGCGTTCAGTGCCCGGAGGTCGAAGATGCCGTTGAGGTCGGCCTGTTTGGTGGTGCCGGCGTCCACGCCGTCCTGCAGCAGCTTGTTGAAGGCTCCGGCCAGCGGGTCAACGGTGAACACGATGTTTTTCAGGGACCGGTCGATGACGTCCTGCGGGAGCGCCTTGCCGGCGTCCTGTTTCAGGGCCGCGTTGACCTTGGCGGCCTTCTCAGCGGCGGGAGTGTCGTTGAGCCACTTGACCGCTTCGGCGTGGCCCTTCAGCAGCCCTTCGACGGTCTGCGGGTGCTCGGCGGCGAACTTCCTGTTCACGATCAGGATGGTGGTGGGGAACTCGCCCGGCTTGCCCGTCAGCGACCCGTCCCACAGGTCCTTCTCATCGACCAGGACCTTCGCGCCGGCCTGGAGCACCAGGCGGGAGGCCCACGGCTCCGGCAGCCACGCGCCGTCGAGC
>NZ_JBFTJD010000016.1:0-101828 GCF_056395245.1 Arthrobacter sp. 10L430
CGGTACTAATAGGCCGATAACTTACACCACACACCATTGGTGAACGGATTCAAAAGACGTTCACACCCACAATGGTACGAAGATAACAAGACTGCCCGCGTCCACTATGTGGTTCCCAACCAACAAACCCGTTGCTTGAGAACCAACAACAAAATAACAACACCACACCCTGCGCCMSCCCTCGAAASAGAGRMAACGGCACAGGAAGTTGTAACCACMRGWTTTCCCAACCCCCSCAGGGGGTTCGGGTACAAGGGTTACGGCGGTCATAGCGTGGGGGAAACGCCCGGTCCCATTCCGAACCCGGAAGCTAAGACCCACAGCGCCGATGGTACTGCACCCGGGAGGGTGTGGGAGAGTAGGTCACCGCCGGACAACCATTTACGGCCAAGGCCCCGACAACAAACGTCGGGGCCTTCGCTCTTTAACCCCAAATATCCCCCCGGAGTCGACGGGCCCTGCCAGCACGGCCCCGCCACGGCCCCGCCACGGCCCGGCCGACTCAACGGCAGGGGTTTTGCACCGGCCGAGATTTATAGGCACGCTCTCTCACTTCCTGCACCGAAACCCGGGACCCTCCCGCACTCCTTGCGCCTTCTCCGGCTACGCTCTCGCAGTTCCTGCACGAAAACCCGGCACGCTCTCTCACTTCCTGCACCCTCTTCGGGCAACGCTCTCGCAGTTCCTGCACGAAAACCCGGCACGCCCTATCACTTCCTGCAGCTTCCTGGGCAACGCTCTCTCACCCCACCAAGGTCGGCCCGGGCACCCAGGCCAACACGCCGCCGTCGAACCCGACAGAGTGAGGGAGCGTCGGTGACTTTCCCCCAGGAAGTGAGGGAGCGTCCGTAATTCTCCCGCAGGAAGTGAGAGAGCGTCGGTGACTTTCCCGCGGGAAGTGAGAGAGCGTCGGTGACTTTCCCGCAGGAAGTGAGAGAGCGTCGGTGGCTAGACGATGAACCGTCTCTCACTTCCTGCGCTGACGCCGTTGGGGTGCACCAGGAACCTGGTTGTGAGCATTCCCACGAAGCTCCTTCTGGCGGCTTTCCCGTTAGTCGTCCCGCGGGCTCTCGCCTAGAATTGCATGAGGTATGCGAGCTTCGAGGTGCTTTACCTCGGGTTGCGCACGGACAAGAAAACAAGGATAAGAGCGGCTGCGCATTGCGCCAGTGGTCGGCTCACTACAGGAGGAATCCACCATGGCTGAGCACAACGGCGGCAATCGCGGCGGACAAGACCGCCGACACTCCGGAGGTGACCGCGGCTCCAACGGCGGATCATTCCGTGGCACCAACAACTCCGGTGGGGATCCGCGCGGATTCCGCGCCCAGGACGGGCGGGGCTCAGATGGCCCCCGCCGTCCCGACGGCGATCGTGACCGTAAGCCGTTCGGGGATCGTCCGCGCCGTGAAGGTGAGGGTGAGCGTAAGCCGTTTGGTGATCGCGATCGCAAGGCGTTCGGGGATCGTCCGCGCCGTGAAGGTGAGGGTGAGCGTAAGCCGTTTGGCGACCGTGACCGTAAGCCGTTTGGCGACCGCGACCGTAAGCCGTTCGGGGATCGTCCGCGCCGTGAGGGTGAGGGTGAGCGTAAGCCGTTTGGCGACCGCGACCGTAAGCCGTTCGGGGATCGTCCGCGCCGTGAGGGCGAGGGTGAGCGTAAGCCGTTTGGCGACCGCGACCGTAAGCCGTTCGGGGATCGTCCGCGCCGTGAGGGCGAGGGTGACCGTAAGCCGTTTGGCGACCGCGACCGTAAGCCGTTCGGGGATCGTCCGCGCCGTGAGGGCGAGGGTGACCGTAAGCCGTTTGGCGACCGCGACCGTAAGCCGTACGGGGATCGTCCGCGCCGTGAAGGCGAAGGCGACCGCCGCAGTTTCGGTGCCGGTGAGCGTAAGCCGTTCGGTGACCGTCCGCGCCGTGAAGGCGAAGGCGACCGCCGCAGCTTTGGCGGCGGGGACAACCGCAAGCCGTTCGGCGACAGGCAGGACAGGGCACCGCGCAGCTTTGACCGGGGCGACTCCGGCCCGCGCCAGTTCGGCCGCGACAGGGACGAAGACCGCCCGGTCCGTGTCCCCAACGCCCGGGACCTGCGCAGCGCCAACCGCCCGGACCGTGAGCGTTCTCCCGAGATCGACGAGGATGTCACGGGCAAGGAGCTGGACCGCGCCACGCAGCATCAGATCAAGACCCTTGAAGCCAAGAGCGCTGAATGGGTGGCCCGCCACCTTGTGATGGCCGGTCGCCTCATCGACGAAGAGCCCGAGCTTGCCTTCCAGCACGCCCTGGCCGCCAGCCGGCGCGGGGGGCGCCTCGCGGCTGTCCGCGAAGCCGTGGGCCTGACGGCCTATGCCGCCGGACACTACGGCGAGGCTCTGCGTGAGTTCCGGACCTACCGCAGGATCAGCGGCTCCAACGTGCACCTGCCCGTCATGGCTGACTGCGAACGTGGCCTTGGACGGCCCGACCGTGCGCTGGACGTTGTCCGCTCGGAGGAAGCCCAGGACCTGGACGCTCCGGGCAAGGTGGAGTTGGCAATAGTTGCGTCCGGTGCCCGCTCGGACCTCGGACAGCTTGATGCTGCCGTCGCCGAGCTGGAGATCGCGCAACTGGACATCAACCGTGCCTTCTCCTACAGCCCGCGGCTGTTCCGGGCCTATGCAGATGCCCTGGGCGCCGCCGGACGTGGAGCCGAGGCCGGGAAGTGGCAACGCCAGGCCACGGTCGCCGAGGATGCCCTGGGCACGGGAATATCCGAGGAACCAGACATCATCGACCTCGGCTGGGACGAGGAAGAGGAAGCACGCGAGGAAGCCGAACGCCGGCGACTGATAGCCCAGGCGGCCGCAGACGCGGCTCCCGAGCAGGCACGCCCTTCTTCCGCGCAGCAGGCTGCCGAGGTCAGTGCGGAGGACGGTGCCGCAGGCCCCGCGGCAGATCAGTCGTCAGCAATTGACAACCTGGACGACGCCGGTTCCGACTACTTTGAGTCCGATGACGCCGAGTCCGACGCCGATTCCGCTGAGACGGACGACGCCGAGGAAATGGAGTCAGAGAACGCCGGTGACGCCCACGCCGGTGACGCCCAGACCGGTGACATCCAGCCTGAAGTATACGAATCGGACCACGAGGACCGCAGGCCCGAAGGTTCGGAGGACTAGGCACGAATGGATGACACACACCTGATTTCGCGGTTCGACGCACTGCTCTCCGATCTGGACGGTGTGGTCTATGCAGGCCCCCATGCCATCCCGGGAGCGGTGGAATCGCTGCGGCGACTGGATGGCGTCGGCGTCGGCCTTGGTTACGTGACCAACAACGCCTCCCGGACTCCGGCGCAGGTCGCTGCCCATCTGCGTGAACTCGGCGCCCCCGCCGAAGACCACCAGGTGGTGAGTTCCTCGCAGGCTGCAGCTGAGCTGCTGGCATCATTGCTTCCGGCCGGATCCGCCATCCTGATCACCGGCAGCCCGGCCCTTGCCCACGAAATCGAGCTCGTGGGCCTCAAGCCCGTGCATAGCGCCGAGGGCAACCCTGTGGCCGTGGTGCAAGGCTTCAATCCGGAAATCGGCTGGAAGGACCTGGCGGAAGCTGCGTACGTCGTGGCCGGCGGGGCATTGTGGGTGGCCACCAACACGGACATGTCCATTCCCCAGGCCCGCGGAATGGCGCCCGGTAACGGCACCCTCGTTGCCGCCGTCACGGCGGCAACGCGCCAGACGCCGCGTGTCGCAGGCAAACCCGAAGCTCCGCTGTTCCACGCTGCGGCCAAGCGCCTCGGGGCGGAGCGGCCGCTCGTGGTGGGCGACCGGCTGGATACCGACATCCTGGGCGGCAACAGAGCCGGCTTCGCCACCGTGGCCGTCCTGACCGGCGTCGACACCCGGGAGTCGATCCTGGCGGCGCGCACGGACGAACGGCCCGCCTTCGTCATCCAGGACCTGACCGGGCTGTACCAGCCGTATCCCGCGGTGGAGAATGACGGCGGTGCGTTCCGCTGCGGTGATTCGACTGCCTCAGTAGACGGAGAGAGTGTACGGATCAGCGGCAACAAGGAAAGCCTCGATTCGTGGCGTGCAGCCTGTGCCGCCTGGTGGGAGGCGCACCCGAACGCTGCAGAGGCCACAGCTCCCGTGCTTGAATGGCTCGGTCAATAGACTGGTGCCATGACAGAGCTGAATCCTGACTCGCACGTCGAGGCTGCCTCGTTGGTGTCCTGGCCTGAACCGCCGCCCGCCGATTCTGGTGCGGGTGGATCCGAGGGCATCTCTGTTGGCGACGGCACGGTCCACGAGATCCTGGACCAGGTGCGGGAAATCCCCGGATTGCCCGTTTCCCAGCATCCTGCCGCCTACACAGCCATACACGACGCCTTGCTCGAAGCGCTGAACGAGAACACTCCTAGCGGGGCCGGCGCCGCCTGACATGATCAGACTCGACCAGATGCTCGTCAGCCGCGGCCTTGCGCGGTCGCGCACGCATGCGGCGCGGCTCATCGCCGAGGGCAAAGTGTCTTCTGCCGGCGACGTGCTGGCGAAGGCGTCGCTCCAAGTGCCGGACGACCGTGAGCTCACGGTGGCTGAAGATGCCACCGACACCTATGTCAGCCGGGCTGGCCACAAGCTGGCCGGCGCGCTGGACGCGTTTCCCGACGTCGTTGTCGGCGGCAAAAGGTGCCTTGACGCCGGTGCCTCCACGGGCGGCTTTACCGACGTCCTGCTGCGGCGGGGCGCCGCGCAGGTGGTGGCGGTCGACGTCGGGCACGGCCAGTTGGTGCCTCAGCTCCGCAGCGATCCGCGGGTGAGCGTCTATGAGGGACTGAACGTCCGCTATATGGACCCGGACCACATCGGCGGCACCGTTGAACTGACGGTGGCGGACCTGTCCTTCATTTCGCTGACACTGGTCCTGGCGCCGCTGGCGGCGTGCACCGGCCCGGGCGGTGACCTGGTGCTCATGGTCAAGCCTCAGTTCGAGATCGGCAAGGACCGGCTGGGACGCACCGGCGTGGTCACCTCAGAGCGCGAACGCCGGATGGCTGTCGGTAAAGTGGCGAGTGCTGCCATCGACGCAGGCCTGGAACTGCGCGGACTGGCCACGAGTCCGCTGCCCGGGCAGGACGGAAATGTCGAATACTTCCTGTGGATAAAACGAAGAATTGCCGAAGACTTGCCTAAGATCGAAGAGCGGGACGCAGCAGTTGCTGCGTTGCTCGGAAATATCTGGCCGAACCACTAGAGAGCGGAACCGATGAGCAGGCGTGTACTGGTACTTGCCCATACCGGCCGCGAAGAGTCCCTGAAGGCTGCCTGGGAAGCGTGCGCCCAGCTGCACGCTTCCGGCATTATCCCGGTGATGCAAAAGTCAGAACTGGGCGACATGGAGGGTTTCTTCGGGCGGCTGGAGCAGCCTGTCGAGGTCCTGCACGACCACGTCCAACTGCCCGACGTCGAGCTCGTCATGGTGCTCGGCGGTGACGGCACCATCCTTCGCGCCGCGGAACTGGTCCGCGAAGTGGACGTTCCCCTGCTCGGAGTGAACCTGGGCCACGTCGGCTTCCTGGCCGAAAGCGAGAGGGCGGACCTCACGCAGACCGTTGAATGGATCGCCAGCCGCGATTACACGGTGGAGGAGCGGATGACCATCGACGTCCAGGTCTGGGTGCGCGGTCAGAAAATCTGGCACACGTGGGCCCTCAACGAGGCGGCCATCGAAAAAGGAAACCGGGAACGGATGCTCGAGGTGGTCACCGAAGTGGATGAGCGTCCGCTGACGTCCTTTGGCTGCGACGGCGTGGTACTCGCTACGCCCACGGGGTCCACGGCCTACGCCTTTTCTGCCGGCGGCCCGGTCGTGTGGCCTGAAGTCGAAGCCCTGGTGATCGTCCCAATCAGCGCCCATGCACTGTTCGCCAAGCCACTGGTGGTCTCGCCCCGGTCACGGCTGGCGGTGGAGGTCCTGAACCGGACGGACGCCCAGGGCGTGCTGTGGTGCGACGGCCGCCGCTCGGTTGACCTTCCGCCCGGCGCCCGTGTTGAGGTCACCAAGTCAGCCACTCCCGTCCGCTTGGCGCGCACCCACCAGACGCCGTTTTCGGGGCGGCTCGTCCGCAAGTTCCAACTGCCGATTCACGGCTGGCGCGGCCCCGTGCCGCAGTCCGAGGAGGTGCACACCGGCCCGGTGCCGATCGTGCGCACGCCCCGGCCCATGGCGCCGCTGTCCGCGCCAAGCCTTGACGGCCTGCCTCGGGCTGCGCAGCCTTTCGCCGGGCCAGATGAAGATTCCGATCCTCCGACGGGGAAGTGATCCATGCTTGAAGAACTGAGAATCCGCGACCTGGGCGTCATCACGGACGCCACGCTGCCGCTGGGCCCCGGACTGAGCGTTGTCACCGGCGAGACCGGCGCCGGCAAGACCATGGTGGTTACCGCCGTCGGGCTGTTGCTCGGTGCCCGGTCCGACGCCGGTGCCGTCCGCAGCGGCGCCAAGAGCGCCTCCGCGGAAGCCGTGGTCAGGCTCGACACCGGGCATTTTGCCTTGGAACGCGCCCGTGACGCCGGCGCGGAGATCGAGGAGTTCGACGGCGGGGCGGAACTGCTGCTGTCACGGCGCCTGGGGGCGGACGGACGCAGCCGTGCGTTCCTTGGCGGTCGGGCTGCCCCCGTGGGCGTGCTCGCCGAAATCGGCGAATCGCTTGTGGTGGTGCACGGCCAGTCGGACCAGATCAGGCTGAAGAGTGCGACCGCCCAGCGAGAGGCACTGGACAAGTTCGCGGGCGAAAACCTGGCCGCAACCCTAAGCGGCTTCCAGGAACTCTACGGCTCCTGGAAGTCCAGCCAGGCCGAGCTGGAAACGCTCCGCAGCGCAGCGCGGGACCGGCTCCGCGAGGCCGAGTCGCTCGAGATTTCGCTGGCGGAAATCGACGCCGTTGACCCCCAGCCGGGCGAAGACGACACCCTCAAGGCCGAGGCCGTGAAGCTGGCCAACGTCGAGGAACTCCGCATCGCGGCCACCACCGCACACCAGGCACTCATCGCCGAGGACTTCGGCGACACCGGCGACGCCACGACCCTCGTGGATGCGGCAAAGCGGACGCTGGAGAACGTATCGGAGCATGACGAAGAGCTTGGCGCGGCCGCCGCGCGCCTCGCGGAGGTGGGCTTCCTGCTCAACGACATTGCCACGGAGCTTGCCAGCTATCAGGCCGGCCTGGATTCGGAAGGCCCGGAGCGGCTGGCCGAGATCGAAGACCGCCGTGCCGCACTGGCAAAACTTGTCCGCAAGTACGCGCCGAGCATCGATGAAGTCCTCGTCTGGGCGGAAAACGCCCGCGTCCGCTTCGATGAACTGCAGGACGACTCCACCCGGATCGAGGCCCTTGACGCCGAAGTGGCACGGGCGGAGGCGGAACTCACAAAACGGGCCGCTGCGATCAGCAAAATCCGGGCCAAGGCGGCCAAGGAGCTCTCGGCCAGGGTCAGCGCTGAGCTGAAGGCCCTCGCCATGGCGGATGCCACCCTGATCATCAACCTCGAGGCCGCCGGCCAGTTGGGCCCCTACGGCGCGGACGAGATCTCCTTCCTGCTGCGGCCGCACTCGGGGGCTCCCGCGCGGCCGCTGGGCAAGGGCGCCTCCGGCGGTGAGCTTTCCCGGGTCATGCTCGCCATCGAGGTGGTGCTGGCAGCCGTTGATCCTGTCCCCACCTTCGTGTTCGACGAAGTGGATGCGGGTGTGGGTGGCCGCGCCGCCGTCGAAATCGGGCGCCGGCTGGCCATGCTGGCCCGCCACGTCCAGGTGCTCGTGGTCACCCACCTGCCGCAGGTGGCCGCCTTCGCGGACCAGCACATCCGGGTCACCAAGACCTCCGTGCGGGGCTCCGACGGCGGCACCGCCACCGGGTTCACCTCCAGTGACGTCCAACTGCTGGACGAGCCCGAGCGGGTCAGGGAACTGGCACGGATGCTCGCCGGCCAGGAGGACTCCGAAACCGCCCAGGCGCATGCGCAGGAGCTGCTGGACGATGCCAAGCTGCTGCCCCAACGGGCCTGAGCCGCAGGTGCCCTTGCCCGGAAGGCCCTTGCCCACACTGCCCTTGCCCCCAGCGCCCGGACACGGAAGACTGAGGCATTTGGGGACGCGTTACCCGATCCGTGGAAGGCTCAATTGATGATAGGCTCGAATTCCGTGGTGCAGCGATCAAATTCCCGTGTAAATTCCCGGTTCCCGGGCTCGTCCAAGACGACCAAACACATCTTCGTCACCGGTGGTGTGGCGTCCTCGCTAGGCAAGGGACTGACGGCTTCAAGCCTCGGCCACCTGCTGCGGGCACGCGGTTTGTCTGTAACTATGCAGAAGCTCGATCCCTATCTGAACGTGGATCCGGGCACGATGAACCCCTTCCAGCACGGCGAGGTCTTCGTCACTGATGACGGTGCGGAAACGGACCTCGACGTCGGCCACTACGAGCGCTTCCTCGATGAAAACCTCGAAGGCTCGGCCAACGTCACCACCGGCCAGGTGTACTCCACGGTCATCGCCAAGGAACGCCGCGGCGAGTACCTGGGTGACACCGTCCAGGTCATCCCTCACATCACCGATGAAATCAAGCGCCGGATGCGCCTGCCGGCCGAGGGCAAGAACGCCCCCGACGTCATCATCACCGAGATCGGCGGCACGGTAGGCGACATCGAGTCGCAGCCTTTCCTTGAGTCCGCCCGCCAGGTCCGCCAGGACATCGGCCGCGGAAATGTCTTTTTCCTCCACGTTTCCCTCGTGCCGTACATCGGCCCGTCACAGGAACTGAAGACCAAGCCAACGCAGCACTCCGTTGCGGCCCTGCGCTCCATCGGTATTCAGCCGGAGGCGATCGTGATCCGTTCGGACCGCGAAGTCCCGCAGCCGATGCGCGACAAGATCGGCCGCATGTGCGACGTCGACATCGACGCCGTCATCGGCTGCCCGGATGCCCCGAGCATCTACGACATCCCCAAGACGCTGCACTCGCAGGGACTGGACTCCTACATCGTCCGCGCCCTGGACCTGCCCTTCAAGGACGTTGACTGGACCAGCTGGGACAAGCTGCTGGAAGCCGTCCACAACCCCAAGCACGAGGTTGAAATTGCCCTCGTGGGCAAGTACATCGACCTGCCGGATGCCTACCTCTCCGTCACGGAGGCCCTGCGCGCCGGCGGCTTCGCCAATGACGCCAAGGTCAAGATCCGCTGGGTCCCGTCCGACGAATGCGAAACCCACGAAGGCGCCGTCAGGTCGCTGGACGGCGTGGACGCCATCTGCGTTCCCGGCGGCTTCGGCATCCGCGGCCTCGAGGGCAAGCTGGGCGCCCTGAAGTTCGCCCGGGAAACCCGTCTTCCGGTACTGGGCCTGTGCCTCGGCCTGCAGTGCATGGTCATCGAGTACGCCCGCAATGTGGTTGGCCTCGAAGGTGCTTCTTCGAGCGAATTCGAGCCGGACTCCAAGTACCCGGTGATCGCCACGATGGAAGAGCAGCTGGACATCGTCGAAGGCAAGGGAGACCTTGGCGGCACCATGCGCCTGGGCCTGTACGAAGCCAAGCTGGACGAAGGTTCGGTCATCGCGGAAACGTACGGCACCACCACCGTCAGCGAACGCCACCGCCACCGCTACGAGGTCAACAACAAGTACCGCGAGCAGATCGCCGCCCAGGGCCTCGTGTTCTCCGGAACATCCCCGGACGGGAAGCTCGTCGAGTACGTGGAACTGCCCCGCGAAGTACACCCGTACTACGTCGCCACGCAGGCCCACCCCGAACTGAGCTCGCGCCCCACCCGGCCGCACCCGCTCTTCGCCGGACTGGTCAAGGCTGCGCTGGAACACCAGAGCGGCAGCGCCGACAACGGCGCCCTGGCCTCTGCAGCTCGGATCTCCGAGACCCCTGCGGGCGTGACGGGGACGGACGTGACGGGGACGAAAGCAACGGGGACGGAAGCAACAGCCCGCAAAGTAACCGCAAAGTAGACCAGAGCACCAACGACGGAGGACGGCGCGATGCCCGGTAATTCTGGAAACACTCCTGCTGCACGGCAGGTTTCGGATGCGCCGAGCCCGCGCCGTCTGCTGTCCACCGAGAAGGTCTACGAGGGCCGGATCTGGGACGTCGTCAGCGACAGCTTCAAGCTCACCGACGAGGGCGACCCCCTGGTCCGCGATTACATCGACCATCCCGGGGCAGTGGCCGTGCTTCCCATGAATGACGCCGGCGAGGTGCTGCTGATCAAGCAGTACCGGCACCCGGTGGGAATGGACCTCTGGGAGATCCCGGCAGGCCTGCTGGACGTGGAGGGTGAGGACTTCGTGGTGGGAGCCGCCCGGGAGCTCGCCGAAGAGGCGGACCTCGTGGCCAGCACCTGGAACGTCCTGGTGGATTTCTTCAACTCACCCGGATCCTCCAGCGAGGCGATCCGCATCTACCTCGCCCGCGGGCTCACCGAAGTGCCGGACCACGAACTTCACGTGCGCACGGACGAAGAGGCAGAAATCGAACTGCACTGGATTCCGCTCGAGGAAGCGGTGGCAGCGGTGCTGGAAGGGCGCCTGCACAACCCGTCCGCCGTCGTCGGAATCCTTGCCGCCGCAACAGCGAAGGCAGACGGCTTCGGCGATCTGCGACCGGCCAACGCGCCCTGGCCGGCCCATCCCAGCCAGCGCTGATGACGGCAGTCACGGCAGCAGCTGAGGCTTCGCCGGCCCCGGGCCGCCCGAGCCAGGATCGTCCGCGGACGGCGATCGACCGCGCCGTGACCGACTACCTCCAGCACATGGGTGTGGAGCGCGGCCTCGCTGCCAACACCCTGTCCGCCTACCGCCGCGATCTTGCCCGCTACTCCAACTTCTTGGCCGCAGAAGGCATTAACCGCCCCGGCGACGTCACTCGCCACCATGTGACGGGCTTCGCGCAGGCATTGTCTGACGGTTCCGACGGCGGGACGCCCCTGGGCGTACGCTCGGCGGCCCGCACCGTGGTCGCCGTCCGGGGACTGCACAAGTTCTGGGCGCTGGAAGGAACGACGACGGCGGATCCGGCCAGCGACGTCCACCCGCCAATGCCCGGGAAGAGGCTGCCCAAGGCCATCACCGTGGATGAAGTCACCAGGATTCTTGAAGCCGCCGGGACCGACACCGCCACCGGGCTGCGGGACCGGGCACTGCTTGAATTCCTCTATTCCACCGGTGCCCGCATCAGCGAGGCCGTGGGACTGGATGTGGACGACGTCTCGCTGCAGCCTGCCGAGGCCGGACCGGCGATCGTGCGGCTGTTCGGCAAGGGTTCCAAGGAGCGCCTGGTTCCGCTCGGATCGTATGGGGCCAGGGCACTCGACGCCTACCTTGTCCGGGGCCGCCCCCTGCTGGCAGCGAAGGGCAAGGGCACGCCGGCGCTCTTCCTCAACGCCAGGGGTGGGCGCATCAGCAGGCAGAGCGCCTGGACCATCCTGAAGGCTGCCGCGGAGAAGGCGAACATCACCAAGGACGTATCGCCGCACACCCTTCGCCACTCGTTCGCCACGCATCTGCTCGAAGGCGGAGCGGATGTCAGGGTGGTCCAGGAACTTCTGGGCCACGCGTCCGTGACCACCACACAGGTGTACACCCTCGTGACGGCAGACACGCTCCGCGAAATCTATGCCGCGGCCCACCCGAGGGCTTTGGGCTAGGCGTAGGGCCGCACGCAGAATCCCGACGTGACGCCCGGGACCGGAGCGGGCGAGGGCTACTGTTTATCCATGACGTCGACACCCGTAACCCTCTGTTTCATGCTTCGCGACGGTGCGGCGGGCCCGGAGGTCCTGCTGGGGCTTAAGAAGACCGGGTTCGGCTTAGGGAAGATCGTGGGCCTGGGCGGCCATGTGGAGGAGGGCGAGACCGACGCGCAGGCGGCCTGCCGTGAGGTCCACGAGGAAGCCGGAGTGGTGGTCCTGGAGGAAGACCTTCGCGACGCCGGGCTGATCGAATTCGTCTTTCCCGCCCGGCCGGAATGGAACATGTCCACCCGCTTGTTTACCGCGCGCCGATGGATCGGCGACCCCGTGGAGAGTGAAGAAATTATTCCGGAATGGTTTCTTGTCTCCGCGCTTCCCCTGGAGCGCATGTGGCAGGACGCCGAGCACTGGCTCCCCGCCGCGCTGGGTGGCGAAGCGGTGGCTGCGGTCATCACCCTGAACGATGACAACCAGACCGTGGCCTCCGCTGAATATTCTTCGCGGGGTGTGTAACAGCCGGCCCCGGAGCGGAAACAATATGGTTAGCCTGCCAAGCAGGACACTACTTCATTCGTTTTGGGGGATGCGTGGAATCGGAACGCGAACTGGCGTTCGTCGCCGTTCACAGGGAAAGTTATCCGCGGGTTTACAGATTCGTCCGGCGGCGCGTGGAGTCGGCAGAGCTTGCTGAAGAGCTCGCAGCAGACGTCTTCCGTGTTGTCTGGCAGAAATGGGGTGACGAGCCCCGGACAGACATCGCGTGGCTGTTGACGGTGGCGCGGAATCTGATTGGAAACGCGTACCGCAGCCGAGACAGGCTGCTGGCGCTGCAGGAGAAGCTCCGGGCAGCGGCGGAGCTGCGCTCCGGCGGGGAGTCCGGGGACCTCGTGGTCCACGACGCGATGGCCGCCCTGCGTGAGAGCGAGCGCGACATCCTCCAACTGGCTTACTGGGACGAGCTGGGCATGGCGGAGATTGCGGGCGTGCTGCAGTGCAGCGAATCCGCCGCGAGGGTACGTCTGCACCGCGCGCGGGCCGCCTTCCGCAAGCAAATGCCGGTGGCAGCCGGATCGATCACACAGAAGATGGGGGCATGACATGGATCCGATCCAGAATCTGATTTCCGGGACCGACCCGCTCCGTCACGACCCGGCAGAGGTGCCCGACGCTGACGCGGCCCTGCGCAGAGTGCTTGCAGGGGCGCCCATGTTCAGCGACAGCCTGCCCGCCGACGTGGTGAGGTTCGAGGACCGGAAAAGGCGCCGGGCGCGCCTGGCCGGCGTGCTTACATTGACCGCTGCGGCGGTGACGGCCGGCATCCTGGTGGCAATGAACCTCGGGACCCTGACCTCGGCGCCCGCTCCCGCTGGCCCCGTTGCGCCCACCGTGTCTGAAACCGCAGAAGCAGCAACAGTGAAGCCGACGGCAACACGGACCACCCCTGCAACTACGACGGCGACCGCGACGCCTCCGCCGAAGCCGGTCCCGGCGCCGGTTGCTTGGACCACCTTCACGGACGCCACCGGCCAGGCAACCTTCGAACACCCCGCCGGCTGGAGCGTGTCAGAGGCCCCGCACACAATCGACGGGGGTTCCTACAACACAGTCGAAGTGAAGAATGCCGCCGGCAAGACCAAGGCCACCCTGCGGTTGCTCTACGACTCAGCGGGTGGTCCAGCGTGCCCGGACCCGAAGCCATACCAGACCCTCGACTCGGTGGTCGTGGACATCCCGCAGAAAGCCGGGAAGCGCCAGGATTCCGCCCAAGGTCCGTCCGCCTTTGTCTTCCGCGTCATAGAGGGAGACAAGGTTTACGGCTCGCTGGCACTTGCCGACGAGGATCTGGCTCCGCAAACCACCACGTGTGGCTTGTACAACGGTATCCTGGGCCCGGAAAACGTTCCGATCCCGCAGTTTGGCGACACCACCTGGCTCATGGCCGACGGAATAGACGCTCCGCTCACGTTTGATTCCCTTGCCGAGGCTAAGGCCTACATGGGGACGCAGGAGTACCAGGACGTCAAACGCATGCTGATCTCCCTTGCACTGCAGCCAGCCAAAACGGCCATCAGCCCGCGCTTTGTCAGCCAGGACGGGAAGGCCAGCTTCGTTCTGCCGCAGGGCTGGACCGCGAAGGATGTCACTGTCGGAACGCCTGACTACCCGGGCTCGGGAATCCGGGTGACCGATGGGGCGGGCAAGACGGTGGCGGATTTCGTGCACGGTGCAGCCGGCGGCCTGGGCGGCGCCTGCACGGACGGGACGCACAAGATAACTGAGCTTGATACGGCCTCGTCATCTCTGACAGCAGACTGGGCCGCACAGCGGGCAGTCCGGTTCTCCTACCGGGTGATGGACCAGACGTCCGACGGCAAGGGACTCAGCTACCAGGTGGGGCTGGTGGACAAGTCCAGCGGGTCGGTGCAGGACAACTGCCTGATGTACACAGTGGTCACGGGCACACCGCGGGGAATGTTGTCCTTCGCAGACCGGGCCGTCCAAAACGCCTCCGAACCACGGTTTGCCAGCGTGGCAGAGGCCAGGGCCTACATGGAGACACCCGAATACCTGAAACTGAAGGCAATGATCCGGAGCCTGCAGATCACGTCCTGAGGCCTGCTGAAACGACGCCGGGCCGGTCACCCGAAAAGGTGACCGGCCCGGCGTCGTACGCTCGGAAGGCAAATCGAAGCTATGGGACGTGCCGTTCCTCCGGGCCGTTGTAGGCGCTCAGGGGACGGATCAGCGAGTTGGAAGCGGCCTGTTCCATGATGTGGGCAGTCCAGCCGGTGATCCGGCTGGCGACGAACAGCGGCGTGAACATCTCTGTGTCGAAGCCCATGAGGTGGTAGGTGGGGCCGGCCGGGTAGTCCAGGTTCGGCTTGATGCCCTTGGCCTCATCCATCGCGGACTCGAGCCCGTTGTACAGCCCCAGCAGCTCGGGACGGCCATAGTGCGCGATCATCTTGTCCAGGGCAGCCTTCATGGTGGGCACGCGGGAGTCGCCGTGCTTGTAGACGCGGTGCCCGAAGCCCATCACCTTCTTTTTCTGGGCCAGTGCGTCTTCCATCCAGGCCTTGGCCCTGGCTGCGGCCTCCTCCAGGGATTCCTCGGACCTGATGCCGATCTCGTCGAAGGTGTGCATGACGGCTTCGTTGGCGCCGCCGTGCAGCGGACCTTTCAGTGCACCGATCGCGCCGGTCACCGCCGAGTGCAGATCAGCCAGGGTGGATGTAATGACGCGCGCCGTAAACGTGGAGGCGTTGAAGGAGTGCTCGGCGTAGAGAATCATCGAGACGTTGAAGGCTTCGACGACCTCCGCCACGGCGTCCTCACCGAAGGCCATCCACAGGAAGTTGGCGGAGTAGCCAAGGTCCTCGCGGGGTTCCACGAGTTCCTGCCCGCGCCGGCGCCGCTGGTCATAGGCGACGACGGCGGGCATGGCCGCGAACAGGTCCACGGCCTTGGCCATGTTGGCCTCCCGGGAGGAGTCCTCGGCAAGTTCATGGCGCGCGCCCATCACGGAGGCAGCCGTCCGGCAAACATCCATGGGATGCGCCGTGACCGGCAAAGTGTCGACCACCTGCTTCACCACGGGATCCAAGGGGCGGCCGGCGCGCTCCCGGGCCGTGAACGCGGCCAGTTGCCCGGCATCCGGTAGCTCGCCGTTCCAGAGCAGGTACGCGACCTCCTCGAAGCTGCATCTTGCTGCGAGTTCCTGGACCGGATAGCCCCGGTACAGCAGCGAGTTCGTGTCCGAGTTGACCTTGGAGACGGCGGTGTAGTCCACCACGACGCCGGCGAGGCCCTTTTTGATCTCTTCTTCAGCCATGCTGAACTCCTTCGTTCCTTGCGTCTGATTTACCGGCCGTCCGGGGCCGGTGGTCCGGGTGTGGGTTGCGCGTCAGTCGGTTCCGGGGATCCGGAAATTGAAGACGCCGGTGTCAAAGCGGTTGTAGGCCTCGTAGTCCACGAGGTCGTACAGCCGCGCGCGGGTCAGCATGCTTCCTACCTGTGCCTCCTGCGTTCCGTCGGCCCTGATCGATTCCAGCGTACGCTCCGCAGCGCCCATGGCACTACGGAGCAGGGTGACCGGATATATCACCATGTTCACGCCCACACCCTGCAGCTCGTCCACGGTGAACAGCGCGCTTTTCCCGAACTCGGTCATGTTGGCCAGGATCGGCACGTCCACCGCGTCACGGATGGCCTGGAATTCGCTCAGGTCCTTCATCGCTTCCGGGAAGATGGCGTCGGCGCCGGCCTCGACCAGGGCGCGGGCACGGTCCTTGGCAGCCTCCAGCCCGTCCACCGCCCGGATGTCCGTGCGGGCCATTATCAGAAAGTTCTCATCGCGCCGGGCGTCCGCAGCGGCCCTGATGCGCTTGGTGGCCGTATCCAGGTCCACCACGTTCTTGCCGTCCAGGTGGCCGCAACGCTTCGGGTTGAACTGGTCCTCGATGTGGCAGCCGGCCAGGCCGGCGTTCTCCAACTCCTGGACGCTCCGGGCGACGTTCATCGGCTCGCCGAATCCGGTATCGGCATCCACGATGGCCGGCAGGTCCGTCATGCGGGCGATTTGCCCGGCCCGGGTGGCAACCTCAGTGAGGGTGGTCAGCCCGATGTCCGGCAGTCCGAGGTCGTTGGCCAGCACGGCGCCTGAGATGTACACGCCGGCGAAGCCCTTCTCCTCGATCAGCCGGGCGGAAAGGGGATTGAAGGCGCCTGGGAACTGCTGGACGGTCCCTGAAGCCAGCAGTTCACGGAAGCGGATCCGCTTCTGCTCCGGTGTGACCTTGGAGTACAGCATTTAGAACAGCCCTTTCGGAGCGGCGGCGAAGTCGATGACGCCGGGTGCGGCGGTAATGTTCAGCTGGTCAAGCTCGCCGGCGGCCAGCTGCGGAAGCCGGGCGGCAGCCTCGAGGAACCGCTCGATTTCTTCTTCTTCCACGAGGCCCGCGGCGAGGGTGCGGAACTTGTTGATGTACTGCTCGCGGGCGAACGGCCGGGCACCCAAGGGGTGCGCGTCGGCCACGGCGATCTCGTCGGTGATGACGGTGCCGTTGGCCAGCGTGATCTCCACGGAACCGCCGAATGCTTTCTCGTTGATGTCCAGGGAGTGGTAGCGGCGCGTCCACTCCGGATCTTCCACCGTGGTGACCTTCTGCCACAGCTCAACCGTGTCCGGGCGGGTTGCGCGTTCGGGAGCGTAGGAGTCCACGTGGTGCCAGGCGCCGTCCTGCAGGGCAACGGTGAAGATGTAGGGAATGGAGTGGTCCAGCGTTTCGCGGCTGGCAGTGGGGCTGTACTTCTGCGGATCGTTCGCGCCGGAGCCGATCACGTAGTGCGTGTGGTGGCTGGTCTTGATCAGGACCGACTTCACGTTGGCGGGGTCGGTGACCTCGGGGTGTTCGCCGTGGAGTTTCCGGGCGAGGTCTATCCAGGCCTGCGCCTGGTATTCGGCGGAGTGTTCCTTGGTGTAGGTGTCCAGGATGGCCCGCTTGGCCTCGCCGGCTTCGGGCAGCGGGACGCTGTAGGAGGCGTCCGGGCCGTCGAGCATCCACGCGATGACGCCGTCCTCACCTTCGTAAATCGGCACCGGCGACGTCTGGCCGCGCATGGACCTGTCCACGGCTTCAACGGCCATCTTGCCGGCAAACGCGGGGGCGTGGGCCTTCCAGGTGGAGATCTCGCCCTTGCGGGACTGGCGGGTTGCGGTGGTGGTGTGCAGCGCCTGCCCCACTGACTGGAAGATGGTTTCGACGTCGAGCCCCAGCAACGTGCCGATGCCGGCAGCGGCGGACGGGCCGAGATGCGCCACGTGGTCGATCTTGTGCTTGTGCAGGCAGATGGCCTTGACCAGATTGACCTGAACCTCATAGCCGGTCGCAATCCCGCGGATCAGGTCCGCTCCGCTAGAGCCCACGTGCTGCGCCACGGCCAGGATCGGCGGGATGTTGTCGCCGGGGTGGGAGTAATCGGCAGCCAGGAAGGTGTCGTGGTAATCCAGCTCCCGGACAGCCACGCCGTTGGCCCACGCGGCCCATTCGGGGGAAACGCGCTCGCCGATGCCAAAGACCTTCGAGCCCTTGCCGTTGGTCGAGGGGCCATGGGTCAGGGCCTGTGCCCGCGCGGCGATGATCGGGGCGCGGTTCAGCGAGGCAATGGCTACAGAGGCGTTGTCGATGATGCGGTTGATCACCATGTCGGTGACGTCGTCCGTGACAGGAACGGGGTCGGCCGCCACCACGGCGATTTTGTGGGCGAGCTGGTCTTCCCGGGGGAGGTTTTCCTCGCTTTTGTACACGCGGACGTGGTGTTCCTTGACCATGGTGGCTCCTTGTTATTGAGGTGTGTGGGTGGCTTTGACGTGGGAGAGGCTGCGGTGCAGGTGCATGGTGGTGGCGGCCTGGGCAAGCCGCGGGTTGCCGGCTGCTATCGCCTCGGCGATGGCTGCGTGTTCGGCAGCGGCGGCTGTTAGCCGCGCGTGGTCGTCGGCGGCGAGCCGGCGGACCCGGACCAGGTGCACGCGCAGGCTCCGCATGGCCTGCGCCAGGTAGGAGTTGGAAATGGCGGCGTCGATCGCCGAATCGAGACGGCCCACGAGCTCGTAGTACTCGTGGCGGGCCGGATCAATGGTGCTAATGAGTGCGGGCGCTTCGAGAAGCTCGCGCTGCAGCTGCAGGAAAACGGCGGCATCACCTCGCTCTGCCGCCAGAGCGGCGGCCTTGCCTTCGAGCGTTTCGCGGAGCTCGAACAGTTCGTCGATGTCCTCCAGTGAGATGTCGGTGACGACGACGCCGCGGCCGCCGGCCGTCGTCGTGAGCCCTTCCGCGGTGAGGCGGCTCAGCGCTTCCCGCAGCGGTGTCCGCGAGACGCCGAGGCGTTCGGACTGCTCGACTTCAGCGAGGACGGTACCGGGGCGGAGGCGCCATTCGATGATGTCGTCGCGCAGTGCCGCATAGGCTCTGTCGCTGGCGCGCATCTGGCCTCCCTTCGTTGGTAGTTCTCTTGAGTGTATACATAAAACCAGATCGAGCCCAGTAATTTGGCAAAAAGGGCAGAAGATCATCCTTTATGTATACACAGCCCTTGTCTGCGGACCTGCGCCGGGGATAGCATGGGCCGCAACACAACGTAGTGGACAGGAACTCTTCATGGTCACCAACAGCTACCGCGACGCCTACGACCGCAGCCTCACCACGCCCGACCAATTCTGGCTGGAGGCCGCAGGGCGGGTGTCCTGGTCTCAGGCTCCGCACCAGGCCGTGGACAGCGCCCGTGCTCCGCTCTACGGCTGGTACCCGGACGGCGTCCTTAATACAGCCTTCAATGCGCTGGACCGGCATGTCCAGGCGGGCCGCGGAGACCAGGACGCACTCATCTACGACTCCGCCGTACTTGGCAGCCAGCAACGGTACAGCTATACGGAGCTCACCGATCTCGTGGCCAGGTTCGCCGGCGTCCTGAGGGCGCAGGGCGTGGCCAAGGGGGACCGGGTGGTGATCTACATGCCCATGATTCCCGAAGCCGCCATCGCCATGCTCGCAACCGCGCGTCTCGGTGCCATCCATTCCGTGGTGTTCGGCGGGTTCGCGCCCAAGGAACTGGCCGCGCGCATCCGCGACGCCGCCCCCATGGCCGTGGTAACCGCCTCCGGCGGAATCGAGCCGTCCCGCCGCGTGGAGTACCTGCCCGCAGTGGCGGAGGCTCTCGCGCTCGCAGGCGCGGAAGGCACCCGGGTCTTGGTCAAGGAACGGGACGGCTTCGCGGCTCAACGCGCCGACTTCGCCGGCTGGCTGGACTGGGACGAGCAAATGGCCGGGGCAGCAGCCGCTGCGCCGGTGGATGTCAGCGCCACGGATCCGCTCTACATCCTGTACACATCAGGCACTACGGGAAGCCCCAAGGGAGTGGTCCGGGACAACGGCGGCCACGCAGTGGCCCTCGGCTGGACCATGGAAAACATTTACGACGTCGGGCCCGGTGACGTGATGTGGACGGCGTCCGACGTCGGCTGGGTCGTGGGACATTCCTACATTGTGTACGGCCCGCTCCTGGCCGGCGCCACGACCGTTCTGTATGAGGGCAAGCCGGTGGGGACTCCCGATGCCGGCGCCTTCTGGCGGGTCATCGAGGACCACAAGGTCAATGTCCTCTTCACCGCGCCCACCGCCCTGCGCGCCATCCGCAAGGCGGATCCTGAGGCCGCACTGCTGGCCCGCTACGACACCTCCAGCCTGAAGACCCTGTTCGCCGCCGGCGAGCGCCTGGACACCGACACCTATCACTGGGCGGCGCGTATCCTGGGGGTGCCTGTGGTGGACCACTGGTGGCAGACGGAAACGGGCTGGGCCATTTGCGCCAACCCGCGCGGACTGGACTCCCTCCCCATCAAGCCAGGCTCACCCACGGTGGCGATGCCAGGCTTCAACCTTGGCATCGTGGACAGTTCCGGCGCGGAAGTCGACGCCGGAACCGAAGGAAACATCGTGCTTAGGCTTCCGTTGCCCCCGGGCACCCTGACGACGCTGTGGGGCGACGACGACCGGTACATCTCGTCGTACCTCCAGGCATTCGAGGGCTGCTATGCCACCGGCGACTCGGGTTACCGCGACGGGGACGGGTATCTCTTCGTGATGGGGCGGACCGATGACGTCATCAACGTCGCCGGACACAGGCTGTCCACCGGCTCCATGGAGCAGGCCATCGGACAGCACCCTGCAGTGGCCGAATGCGCCGTCATCGGCGTCGCCGATCCGCTGAAGGGCCAGCGTGCCAGCGGATACGTGGTGCTGAAGTCGGGCGTGGACCTGCCGGTGCCGGTTCTCGAACGGGAGCTCATCGCGCTCGTCCGGCGGGAAATCGGGGCGGTGGCCGATTTCAAGAACGTCGCGGTGGTGGAGGCGCTGCCCAAGACCCGGTCGGGGAAGATCCTGCGCAAGACGATGCGGCAAATCGCCGACGGCGAGGACTACGTTGTTCCCTCCACCATCGAGGACGCCGGGGTGCTGGACCAGCTGATGGCAGCCCTGCGGCCGGCGGACGCCAACGGCGCCGGTTGAGCTTGTCGGAACCTGCTGCGTCAGGCGCGGGACCAGCGGTACTCGTTTTCCGGGCGGCCAGGCGCCCCGTACCGGGCCGTCCGGGAGACCGCGCCGGCGTCGGCGAGGTACTCCAGGTAGCGCCGGGCGGTGACCCGCGACATGCCGAGCGCCGCCATGACTTCGGTGGCCGAGACCGCCCCCGGCTGCTGCTTCATGAAGTCGCGGACGGCATCAAGGGTGGAGTGGGCCAAGCCCTTCGGAAGCGGCAACTCTGACGGCGCCCTGAGGCTCGCGAAGGCCTGGTCCACGTCGCTCTGGGATGCGCCCACTTTGGCCGAGCCGGATTCGGGCGAGGCCAACTGCTCGCGGAATTGCCGGTAGCTGTCCAGCTTGTCCGCGAAGGTGGCAAACGTGAATGGCTTGATGAGGTACTGCACCACACCGATTGAGACGGCGCTGCGCACGATTGCGAGCTCCCGGACCGCGGTGATGGCGATGATGTCTGCGAAGTGACCCGCAGAGCGCATGCGCCGGGCAATATCCAGGCCGTGGAGGTCCGGCAGGTTCATATCCAGCAGGACCAGCTCCACTTGGCTGCCGGCGGCCGCGAATTCCGTGAGCATCCGCAGCGCGGACTGTCCGTCCGGTGCCGTGCCCGCAAGACTGAACCCGGCAAGCCTGCCCACGTAGGCGGCGTGCGCCGCCGCTGCTACGGGTTCGTCCTCGACGACGAGGACTCGGATGTCTGTCACTCTTGCTCCTCCGGGAGACGTGGCGGGACGGCTGCCGGGAGCACGATATGGAAGCATGCGCCGCCGTTGATGCCGCCGGCGTTGGTGATGGTCATCGTACCTGCAAGGCGCTGGACTGCCTGCTTGACCAGCGCCAGCCCGAGGCCCCGCCCGAAAGGCCCGGCCTTCTTCGTGCTGAATCCGTAGCGGAACACGTCGTCCACGGACTTCGGGTCGATGCCCTTGCCGGAGTCCTGGACGGTGATATCCAGTCCGCCGCTGCCCGAATCGACGGTCAGTGTCACGCGTTTCGGTGCCGGGGCGTCGGCGGCAGCGTCAATGGCGTTGTCCAGCAGGTTGCCCAGGACTGTGACGAGGTCCTGGACCGCCAGTCCGCCGGTGAGGGCCGGACCTGAGGCATCCACCACGAGCTCGACCCCCCGTTCATGGGCTTCCGCAGCCTTGCCCATCACTAAGGCGCTCAGCACCGGCTCCTGGACCGAACTGACCATGTCATCCGTCAACTGCTGGCTCAGCTCCAGGTCCTTCGTCGCGAACTCCAGTGCCTCACCTGTTCTGCCCAGTTCCAGCAGGGAAACCATGGTGTGCAGTCTGTTCGCGTGCTCATGGGTCTGCGCACGGAGCGCACCCGAGAGAGTCCGCATGCTCTCAAGCTCAGTGCCCAGGGACTCGATTTCCGTGCGGTCACGGATCGTGGCCACTGTTCCGAAGACCGCAGGGCGCTGCCGTCCGGCAGGGGAGTCCGGTCCCACAGCCGGACCCTGGTTCACGACTAGAACGCCGGAGTCCGTCAGATGGATCTCGTCGAGGGCCGTGCGTCCCGAATCGAACAGGTTTTTCAGGCTCGGTGCCAACGGGAGGTCCGCGAGGAACGGAGCGTCCGCCTGGTCACCGCCGGATCCCCGCGGCGCCAGTCCCAGCAGCTCAGCAGCCTGGTCGTTGTACATCACCACCCTTCCCCTGGGGTCGATCAAAATGACGCCTTCGCGGACCGAATGGAGTACTGATTCGTAATACGCAAAAAGTTGGGCAAGCTGCTCCGGCCCCCAGCCGCGCGTTACGCGTCGAAGATAACGTCCGAGCAGCCAGGACGTCAGCGATCCACCCAGCAGGAGGCCGCCGGCGATGACCAGCAAGGCCGGAATCCTGCCCGCCACCGCGACGTCAATGTTCCTTACGGTCACGCCGGCGGCGACCAGCGCCTTCACCGAGCCGCTGGCGTCCTTGACTGGCGCGATGGTTCGCACGGAGGGGCCAAGGGTTCCGGCCGTGATTTCCGTGAACACGCGCCCGTCGAGGGCTTCGGAGATCGAGCCGATATAGGGCTGGCCCAGCTCCTGGTCCAGGGGGTGCGTCCACCGGGTCCGGTCCGGCGCCATGATGGTGATGAAATCGGCGCGCGCGTCACCCATCACCCGGCGCGCATACGGCTGAAGCGTGGCCGAGGGGTCACGGGAGGCAGCGGCCTGGAGCACCAGCGGGTTGTCGGCAATGGAGACAGCCACGGCCGTCATCCGGCGTCCGGCCTCGTCGTAGGTGCGGTCACGGGCGTCCACGAAGGCGGCCGTGCCCACGATTGCCGTAAGCGCCAGCACGAACAACAGATTCGCGACGAACAGCCGCCTTGCAATGCTCCAACGGTGGATCACAACACCTCCTATGACCAATATGAACGCAACGGTGAGCCAGGTCACGCCATGCCCAATGATGGAAATCACAAAGGACCGACGCGAAGAGCCCAGAGGCTGAGCCGAAGCGTCTTCCAGATTATCCATAAGGAGAGACACCATGGCTTCTCAACGAGGAGAGTCGGCTGCGCCGGCCAAAGCCGCGCGCAAGGGACTCGACAAGTCCCACTACCTCTACATCGCCGTCATCGCCGCCGTCATCCTGGGCGCAGTCGTCGGACTGCTGTTCCCGGAGGTCGGCAAATCCCTGAAACCGCTGGGTGACGGCTTCATCAAGCTCATCAAAATGATGATCGCCCCCATCATCTTCTGCACCATCGTGCTGGGCATCGGCTCCATCGCCAAGGCAGCCACTGTCGGCAAGGTGGGCGGCCTGGCCCTGGGCTACTTCGTGGTGATGTCCACATTCGCCCTGGCGATCGGCCTCGTGGTGGGCAACATCATCCACCCCGGTGAGGGACTGGAACTTGCCCCCTACGATCCCAACAAGAAGGCCGCAACGGACAGCACCGTGGACTTCCTGCTAGGCATCATTCCCAGTGACGTCCCCGTGCTTCCCACGCTGCTCGCCGCGATCCTCGTGGGCTTCGCCCTCCAGAAGATGGGCCCGCAGGGCGCCCCGATCCTCAAGGCAATCGGTCTCGGCCAGGCAGTTGTCTTCCGGATCCTGATCATGATCATGTGGCTCGCTCCGGTCGGCGCGTTCGGTGCCATCGCCGCAGTCGTCGGCGCCACGGGCTTCCAGGCCATCGTGAGCATGTTCACCCTCATGGTCGCCTTCTACATCACCTGCGCACTCTTCATCGTCGTGATCCTCGGCGGCCTGCTGCAGGTGGTGGCCGGGGTGAGCATTTTCAAGCTCATGAAGTACCTCGCACGTGAATATCTGCTGATCTTCTCCACCTCGTCCTCCGAGGCCGCGCTGCCCCGCCTGATCGCCAAGATGGAGCACCTGGGTGTCTCCAAGCCGGTTGTCGGCGTCACCGTGCCCACGGGCTACTCGTTCAACCTGGACGGCACCGCCATTTACCTGACCATGGCGTCACTGTTCGTGGCCAACGCGATGGGAACTCCGCTGGACCTGGGGTCCCAGATCTCGCTGCTGATCTTCATGATCATCGCTTCCAAGGGCGCAGCCGGCGTTACCGGTGCCGGCCTTGCCACCCTGGCCGCTGGCCTCCAGGCTCACAGGCCGGAACTCCTCGGCGGCGTCGGCATGATCGTGGGCATCGACCGGTTCATGTCCGAGGCCCGTGCCCTGACGAACTTCACTGGCAACGCCGTGGCGACCGTCCTGATCGGCACCTGGGTCAAGGAAATTGACGGCGAACAGGTGGACCGCGTGCTCTCCGGCGAGGAGCCGTTCAACGAGCAGACCATGATGGCCGACCACCATGGCATGGTGGAAACCCCGGCACAGGCTGTTCCGGCCAAGGCCTGACACAAACAATCCCGGCGCCGATGTGCCGGACCGCCGCCCGCACAGGCGTAGCCTGTGCGGGCGGTTCTCATTTGCCCGGGAGGCCGGGGGCCGGGCAACCTTCTACCTCAGGTACAAGGTAAAGGCTCAAGCGCCATCAAAAGTCAAGTTCCACGGAATGCCGTGTCGGGCGCTGTAGCCTTGGGTGGAAGAAGCATGGGCGCTCGACAGTCAGGCGCAGAAACATCACCGTCATCGAAAGTGTGGATAGATACGTGAGCAGCGAACAGGGTTCAGCAACTCTGGAAGGCACGGAACTCGACCTGGAAGACGCCGTGATGGGTCCCACAGGACGTCCCTACCGCGAATTTCCGGAGCCCGCGCCGCTGTCCTCCCATGGACCGGCCCGCGTGATTGCCATGGTCAACCAGAAGGGCGGCGTGGGCAAAACCACGTCCACCATCAACCTTGCGGCCGCGCTGGCAGAGTACGGACGCCGCGTGCTGCTGGTGGACTTCGACCCCCAGGGCGCACTGTCCGCCGGGCTCGGCGTCAACCCCCATGAACTGGACCTCACCGTCTACAACGTCCTGATGGACCGGAAGGTGGACATCCGCGATGCCATCCACCAGACCGGCGTCGAGAACGTTGACCTTCTCCCGGCCAACATCGATCTGTCCGCTGCGGAGGTCCAGCTGGTCAACGAGGTCGCCCGCGAACAGGTCCTGGACCGCGCGCTGAAAAAGGTCGAGGACGACTACGACATCGTCCTGATCGACTGCCAGCCTTCCCTCGGCCTGCTCACGGTCAACGCCCTCACCGCCGCCCACGGCGTCATCATTCCCCTGATCTGCGAATTCTTTGCCCTTAGGGCCGTGGCGCTGCTCGTGGAAACCATCGACAAGGTCCAGGACCGCCTCAACCCGCGGCTGCAGGTGGACGGCGTGCTCGCCACCATGTACGACGCCCGCACCCTGCACAGCCGCGAGGTCATCACCCGTCTCGTGGAGGCCTTCGGGGACAAAGTCTTCGAAACCGTCATCAAGCGTTCCATCAAGTTCGCCGACGCCACGGTGGCCGCCGAACCGATTACAAGCTACGCCGGCAACCACATCGGTGCCGACGCCTACCGCCGCCTCGCCAAGGAACTTATCTCGCGCGGCGGCGCGCCCTAGCCTGGATGACGGCTGAGTCGGCAACGCCGCTCGCGCAGGGCGGCCAGCAGGCGGACGCGGACGACGGCGGGACCCCGCCGGAAGTGCGGAAGTCCGGCTTTGAAGTGCGGCTGGCGAACTTCACCGGCCCCTTCGACCTCCTGCTTGCCCTGATCTCCAAGCATCAGCTCGACATCACCGAGGTAGCGCTTGCCACTGTGACCGATGAGTTCATCAAGTACATCCGGAACCTGCAGCAACTGGGGGAGGAGTGGGCTCTCGACGAGGCCAGCGAGTTCCTCGTCATCGCCGCCACCCTCCTGGACCTGAAGGCCGCCCGGCTGCTCCCCGCGGGCGAAGTCGAGGATGATGATGACATAGCGCTCCTGGAGGCCCGGGACCTGCTTTTTGCCCGGCTGCTGCAATACAAGGCGTTCAAGCAGGTGGCCGCGCTGATGGACACCACACTTGAGCTGGAGTCGCGTCGGTACCCGCGTCAGGTGGCGCTGGAGGAGCACTTTGCCGCCATGCTTCCGGAGCTTGTCTGGAAGTACACGCCGCAGCAGTTCGCCGCGCTTGCCGAAGCAGCTGTGAAACCAAAAACTCCCGAGCCGACCGAAGTGGGGCTGGCGCACCTCCATGGCAGTCCGGTCAGTGTCAGGGAACAGGCGGAGCTGATCGGGCTTCGCCTGCAGCAGGGAAAACCCCTGTCCTTCCGGGCGCTGATCGCGGATGCCGAGTCCACCCTCATGGTGGTTGCGCGGTTCCTGGCCCTGTTGGAACTCTTCCGGGACCAGGTAGTGGCCTTCAACCAGCTTGCCCCGCTCGGTGACCTGACCGTCCGCTGGACCGCGCCGGGCGCCGGGTGGAGCAGCGATCATCTGAGCGAAGAATATGAGGAACAGCCGTGAGGAACACCCACCAGGAACCTTCTCCCGACGGCGGCCTTGACGTCTCCGGGCTTCCCGGTGGTGCCCGGTCTGCCCTGGAGGCCGTGCTCATGGTGCTGGACCAGCCCGCCTCAGCCACGGACCTGGCAGCCGGGCTGAACCTGACCGTGGATGCCGTCGAGCTGCTGCTGCTGGAACTGCAGCGCGAGTATGACGGCTATACTGTTAAAGCCCCGGATATGGAAATTGCCAGAGAAGCTGGCTTTACCTCCAGCCCCCGGGGCTTTGAATTGCGGAATGTTGCCGGTGGCTGGCGCATCTACTCACGGGCCGAATTCGCCGACATTGTCGGTGCCTTCGTCCTTGAGGGCCAGACAGCCAGGCTGACCCAGGCGGCGCTTGAAACGCTCGCCGTCATCGCCTACAGGCAACCCGTTTCCAGGGCCAGGGTGTCTGCAATTCGGGGAGTTAACGTTGACTCTGTCGTGCGGACGCTGACCCAGCGCGGACTGATCGAGGATTCCGGAACAGATCCGGAGTCGGGCGCTGTCCTGTACCGCACGACGTCGTATTTCCTTGAACGCATGGGAATCGGCTCGGTGGCTGAGTTGCCTCAGATTTCGCCGCACCTTCCGGGGCTGGAAGGAATCGAAGAGTTCTACGACGCCGGAAGAATGTAGGCCATCGGGCCTGCGCGACAGTATTTATAGGGGCAGATTTAATCTGCACGGCTGGCTAGTGTTGTCCTTGGACAACCGTTGCCGGTCAACACAACGAAGGACGGGTCATGACACAGGCGGGACGCCAGGGTTCACCACGTAACAGTTCAGGACGTAAAGGTCCGGAACGCAATTCAGCGCGCGGCGCAGGGCAGGCCGGCCCTGCAGGCCAGCGCGGCGCAGGCTTCGGCTCAGGGCAGCGCGATTTTTCCAAGGGCGGAGACCGGCCGTTCGGCGACCGTCCGCACAAGGCGCCGAAGCCCCGCGAGGAGCGCTTCGTCGATCCGGACGAGGCACCCGCCGGTCAGGCTGCCCGGCCGGCCACCGGGGACTGGAAGTCCGGCGCCAAGTCATCGGCCCGCAAGCCCGGAGCTCGCAAACCCGGGGCAGGAAAGACGCCCGGCACTCCCGGCGCGCTCAAGCCCAAGCCGCGGTCCGCTGCAGCCAAGACCTTCGGTACGCGGGCGTTCGGCGGCGAACGGTTCGGCCAGAACCTCGGCGCCGTCCGCAAACCTTCGCGGAAGCGCGGCCCCAGCGGCCCCGTGCCGCAGTCCGAACTGCACGACTCCGACGGCGTCCGCCTGCAGAAGGTCATGGCCCAGGCCGGGGTGGCTTCGCGGCGCGTGTGCGAAGAGATGATCGCCGAGGGCCGTGTCGAAGTCGACGGCCAGGTCGTCACCGAACTCGGTGTCCGCGTCGATCCGACGACCGCCGTGATCCACGTTGACGGCCTCCGCATCCAGCTGGACGAAGACATGGTCTACATGGTGTTCAACAAGCCCAAGGGTGTCGTCTCCACCATGGAGGATCCCGACGGCCGCCCGTGCATCAGCGACTTTGTCCGCAACAGCCACGGCGAACGGCTCTTCCACGTTGGACGTCTCGACGTCGCCACCGAAGGGCTGTTGCTGCTGACAAACGACGGCGAACTCGCCAACCGCCTGACGCACCCGTCGTATGAGGTCCCCAAGACATACCTCGTCCAGGTCCGCGGCCCGTTCCCGCAGGGGATCGGCGCACAGCTGAAGGCCGGTGTGGAACTCGAAGACGGATTCGCTTCCGTTGATTCCTTCAAGCTGGTCGACTCCACTCCGGGCCACGTGCTGATCGAAGTGGTGCTGCACTCAGGCAAGAACCGGATTGTGCGCAGGCTTTTCGACGCCGTCGGATTCCCCGTGCTGCGCCTGGTGCGTGTCAAGGTTGGACCGATCGGGCTGGGCGACCAGCGCCAGGGAAGCATCCGCAACCTCGGCAAGCAGGAAGTCGGCCACCTGCTGGCATCCGTAGGGCTCTAGGGCATGTCGGCATTCCGTACTCACGGCCGTGAGCACCTGAACGGCCCGGTCGTTGTCGTCGGCACGGGCCTGCTCGGCACGAGTATCGGCCTGGGCCTTCGTGGCCGCGGCGTGGCCGTTTACCTGTCTGACCCGTCGCCCACCAACCAGGCCGTCGCCGTGGACATCGGCGCCGGTCTGCCCCTGGCATCGCTGGGCGGGGAGCAGCCTGAGCTGGTTGTGGTGGCTTCCCCGCCGGACGTGACAGCGGACGTCGTGGAACGTGCGCTGTCCGACTACCCGGATGCCACCGTGCTGGACATTGCCAGCGTCAAGGCCGGCATCCAGGGCGAGTTGCGCCGCCGCGGCGTGGACCTGGGCCGCTATGTCGGCACCCATCCCATGGCCGGACGCGAAAAGTCCGGGCCAGTTGCTGCCCGCGGCGAGCTCTTCACGTCCATGCCGTGGGTGCTCTGCCCGGCTGAGGAAACGTCAGCCCCGGCGCTGCAGGCAGCACGGGCCCTGGCCGTTGACCTCGGCGCCGTCGTGTCCCAGTTCACGGCCGAGGAACACGACGAAGCCGTAGCACTGGTATCGCACCTGCCACAAGTGATGTCATCCCTGCTGGCCAGCAGGCTGCAGGGCACGCCGCTGCATGCGCTGTCGCTGGCCGGTAACGGCCTCCGCGATACGACCCGGATTGCTGCCAGCGACCCCACACTGTGGGTCCAGATTCTTGGGTTCAACGCGGGCAAGGTTGTGGAGATCCTGTACAGCGTCCGGGAAGACCTGAACAGGCTGATCGGCACGCTGGAGGATCCGGAAGCCCCGGGTGCCCGCCTCGACCTTGCCCAGCTGATCAGTGAAGGCAACGCCGGCCAGTCAAGGATCCCGGGCAAGCACGGCGGTCCGGCGCAGGCATACTCGTGGCTGACCGTGCTGGTGGATGACCGGCCCGGGCAGATCGCCCGGCTGCTGACAGAAATCGGAGAGATCGGCGTCAACGTCGAGGACCTCCGCCTGGACCACTCATCCGGCCAGAATGTCGGCATGGTGGAGCTGTCCGTGCTGCCCAACAGGCACGACCTCCTCATTGAGGCCCTCAACGACCGTGGATGGCGGGTACTGCAGTGATGACACAGGAACTTATCGACACGTTGCCTGCCCTCCGGCTCGGCCGGCCGCTCGTGGTGGCCATCGACGGTCCTTCGGGCTCCGGGAAGTCCAGCGTCAGCAAGGAAGTGGCCCGCCGCCTCAGCCTCGCCTACCTCGACACCGGCGCCATGTACCGTGCCCTGACCTGGTTCTGCCTCGACCGCGGAACCGACCTTACTGACGCCTCTGCCGTGGAGCTTGCCGCCGAAGAGCTCCCGCTCGATATCAGCACCACACCGCATGAAGAGTATGTGCGGGTGTCCGGCACCGATGTCACCGAAGCAATCCGGGAACCTGCGATCTCGTCGGCTGTCAGCGCCGTGGCCACCACCCTCGGAGCCCGGACGGAACTGATCCGCCGGCAGCGTGCGCTGATTGAAAACCACCACCGCCGCATGGTGGTGGAAGGCAGGGACATCACCACCGTCGTCGTGCCCGGCGCCCAGGTGCGCATGCTGCTCACCGCCAGTGAAGAGGCGCGCCTGCGGCGGCGGGGAATCCAGCTGGGCGGCACCCAAAGCGCGGAAGAGCTGGCAGCACAGGTGACCCAACGGGACGCCAAGGATTCGACAGTGGTGAACTTCACCCAGGCGGCGGATGGCGTGGTCACTCTCGATTCGTCCGAGTTGGACTTCGAGGAGACCGTAACCGCGGCACTGCGGATCGTCACCAAGGTCATCAATCATGAGTAACGCCGCGCAGGGCGCCGTCAGCATGCCGGCCCGCTGGACCACAGGCTGGAGCCGCGCCGTGGGCTGGCTGCTGGACCACGCTGTCTACCGGACCACCGTCACCGGCCGCTCCAACGTTCCGGTCCAGGGCCCGGTGATATTCGCCGGCAACCACATCAGCTTCCTGGACGGCCCGGTCATGTTCGGAGCTTCTCCGCGCGCCATGCACATCCTCGTCAAACAGGAGATGTTCAAGGGATTCCTGGGACGGGTGCTGCGGGCTTCGGGCCAGCTTCCCGTGGACCGCTCCGGTGACCGGGCCGCACTGCAGCTCAGCAAGGCAGTGCTCGACGCCGGCCGTTGCGTCGGGATCCTGCCCGAAGGCACCCGGGGGAGCGGCAAGGCTACCGGCATCAGCAACGGAGTGGCCTGGCTCGCCCTGAACTCGGAGGCAACGGTGGTCCCGGTGGCCATCCTGGGCACGAGGCAGGGCGGCGAGCACCTGGATACCATTCCACGCCCCGGCCGCAGGCTGCACGTCAGCTTTGGTGCGGCCATCGCCGTCAGCCGGAACCCCGGCGAGACGGGCCGTGCTTCAATGGACAGGGCGGGAATGGAAATCCGCGCTGCGCTGGCGAAACACGTCCAAGACACCATACAGACAAGCGGGCAGGCTTTGCCCGACGCGGATTTCCCGCAAGAACGTTCCAACGCAGTAGCCGGGTTGCCGGCAGATCACCACTAAGGAAAGTGCAATGAGCGATACGACTCAAACTTCCGGCCGCTCCGGCGCCGGCGAAGACGAATACACGCCCACCGGCACCGACCAGGTGGCTGAGCATCTTGCCGCCCTGGACGATGATGAGGCAGAGCTCCGTGCGGCCTCGCTCCGTGCCGGGCTGGACGACTACGAACTCGACGAGGAAGACGCCGCCCTCCTGAGCGGACGCTATGACGACGAGGACCTTGAAGGTCCGGTCAAGCTGGATCCCGTGCTGGCGATCATTGGCCGCCCGAACGTGGGAAAGTCCACGCTCGTGAACCGTATCCTGGGCCGCCGCGAGGCCGTCGTGGAGGATACCCCGGGCGTGACCCGCGACCGCGTGATGTACGCCGCCCACTGGAACGGCCGTAACTTCACCGTGGTGGACACCGGCGGCTGGGAGCATGATGCCCGCGGCATCCACGCCCGGGTGGCGGAACAGGCCGAAATGGCCGTGGAGTTGGCCGACGCCGTGCTGTTCGTGGTTGACTCCGCCGTGGGCGCGACTGCCACGGATGAGGGCGTCATGAAGATGCTGCGCAGGAGCAAGAAGCCGGTCATCATGGTGGCCAACAAGGTTGATGACTTTGCCCAGGAGGCAGACTCAGCCACGCTGTGGGGGCTCGGATTCGGCGAGCCGTACCCTGTCTCGGCCCTCCACGGCCGCGGCGTTGCTGACCTCCTTGACCACGTCATGGACACGCTTCCGGAATTCTCCACCATCGAGGGCCTGGAACGCTCCGGGGGCCCGCGCCGCGTGGCTTTGATCGGGCGGCCCAATGTTGGCAAGTCCTCCCTGCTCAACAAGCTCGCAGGATCCGAGCGCGTGGTGGTGGACAACACCGCCGGCACCACCCGTGACCCGGTGGATGAATTCATCGAACTGGGCGACCGGACGTGGCGTTTCGTCGATACCGCCGGTATCCGGCGGCGCCAGCACATGGCTCAGGGTGCCGACTTCTACGCCTCCCTGCGTACGCAGAGCGCGCTCGAAAAGGCGGAGGTCGCCGTCGTGCTTCTGGCCGTTGACGAGGTGCTGAGCGAGCAGGATGTGCGCATCCTCCAGCTGGCCATCGAATCCGGACGTGCGCTGGTGCTCGCGTTCAACAAGTGGGACCTGCTGGACGACGAACGGCGCCGCTACCTGGAGCGTGAAATCGAGCAGGACCTGGCCCATGTTGAGTGGGCTCCGCGCGTCAACATCTCGGCCAAGACCGGCTGGCACAAGGACCGCCTTGTGCCCGCGCTGGATCTGGCGCTCGAGAACTGGGACAAGCGGATCCCCACCGGGCGGCTCAATGCCTTCCTGGGCGAACTTGTGGCGGCGCACCCGCACCCCGTCCGCGGCGGCAAACAGCCAAGGATCCTCTTCGGCACCCAGGCCTCCAGCCGCCCGCCGAAGTTCGTCCTGTTCACCACAGGCTTCCTGGATCCGGGCTACCGCCGGTTCATCACCCGCCGGCTGCGCGAAACGTTCGGATTCGAGGGCACGCCCATCGAAGTGAACATGCGTGTTCGCGAAAAGCGGGGCAAGAAGCGTTAATTAGGACACACCGGGCCCGTGGCGGGTGAAAATGTCACGGGCACCCTCCGGAATCGTGTAAGCTTTTGGAGGTGGTTCGGCCGGACTGCTTAGGTGAAATTCTTCTGAATATCACTCAAGCGGAGAACGGCAGGACTGACGGGCTGTAGCGCAGCTTGGTAGCGCACTTGACTGGGGGTCAAGGGGTCGCAGGTTCAAATCCTGTCAGCCCGACCAAAGCAAAACCCCGCCAACCTTCCGGGTGGCGGGGTTTTTCGTTGTCCGAAGATGGCCTACTTGAAAGCCCCCTATTTCAGCAAGCGGGACAGCCTGCGGTCGGCCAGGATCTTGCCGCTGGTCTGGCAGGTGGGACAGTACTGGAGCGCGGTATCCGCGAAGGAGACTTCACGCACGGTGTCGCCGCAGACGGGGCACGGCAGCCCGGTGCGCCCGTGTACGCGCATGGCGCCGCGCTTGGCATCCTTGAGGTCTGCCGGCGCCTTTCCCAGTGCCTCTTTCACGGCCGCCCCCAGGACGCTGTGGATGGAGTCATAGAGGATCCGGACGCTGTCCTGGTGCAGGGCGGTGGCCATGGCGAAAGGGGAGATCTTTGCAGCGTGGAGGATCTCGTCGCTGTAGGCGTTTCCGATTCCGGCCATCACTCTCTGGCTTCGGAGCACGCCCTTGATCTGGTGCGGACTGGACGCGAGTATCTCCGCGAACTGTCCGAGGCTGAACCCAGGGTCCAGCGGATCGGGTCCGAGGGCGGCGATGCCCGGAACATCGAGGGGATCCGCCACCACATAGACGGCAAGGCTCTTTTTGGTGCCCGCTTCCGTCAGATCGACTCCGATGTGCTGTTGGTCCGCTCCTTCGAAGCCCAGCCTGGCAGCAATGGGTCCCTTACCCGGACGGAGCGGCGCTGATGACGGTGATTCCGTATAGCGGACCCAGCCGGCCCGGGCGAGATGGAAAACGAGGTGCAGGCCCTCGGCGTCCAGGCTGATGAATTTTCCGAAGCGCCGGACTCCCGTCACGGTGCGGCCCTCGAGGGCGGTGTAGGGCGGATCAGCCGTCTTTAACACGGCCACGGAGAGGACTTGGAGCTTCATCAGCACTGTGCCGTGCAAATGTGTGCCGAGGAAACTGCTCAGGCCGGCCACTTCGGGTAGTTCTGGCATGCCCCCACTGTGGCACACCCGTGCGGCGCTGTCAGTGCCCCGGAGCCGTCTGCGGCCGGGCAGGTATGCCTATACTTTCAGCGGTGGCTTGTTCCTTACGCCTCCGTTGACATTGGTGATTGACCCGATGAAAGGCCCCTGATGAGCAACATTCCCTCTGATCTGTCCTACACCGCCGAACATGAGTGGGTGTCCGTGCCGAACGCCGATGGCGTGGTCCGGGTGGGGATCACTGACTTCGCCCAGGACGCGCTCGGGGACGTCGTCTACGCGCAGATGCCGGAGGTCGGAACCACCGTCACCGCGAACGACGTCGTGGGTGAGGTCGAGTCCACCAAGAGCGTCAGCGATATCTACGCCCCGGTGTCCGGTGAAATCGTGGCCCGCAACGAAGCCCTGGACACTGATTCAGCCCTCATTAACTCCGATCCCTACGGCGACGGCTGGCTCATCGAGGTCAAGCTGGCGGAAGCGGATGCAGTGGACTCCCTGCTCAGTGCATCGGAGTACGAACAACAGGTAGGCTAAAGCTAACCGTTCGCGCTGACGGGCCATTGGATTCCAGTGGCCCGGACAGCGGGCGGAAACCGGATCTGCCAGGCATTTCCGGACGGTATGCGTTGATTGCAGGGGGACATCTGCAACGAAGGAGGAGAAATCCATGGTTGGCGGCGAACAGAACCACACCAACGGTGATTACGGCACGGGCGTGGGCAGGGCTTCGGAGACAACCTCGATCAACCTCACTCCAGTTCACGATGAGCCGACCATCGTACCCAAGCTTTCGCCGGAGGAACGGGCTGCTGTTGAAGCGCTGCCCTCCGGTTCCGCACTGCTGGTCGCACACAGCGGGCCCAACTCGGGCGCCCGTTTCCTGCTTGACTCCGACGTCACCACAGCCGGGCGGCACCCGGACGCAGACATCTTCCTCGACGATGTCACTGTCTCCCGCCGCCACGTTGAATTCCGCCGCACGGCACGCAGCTTCGAAGTTGTGGACACCGGCAGCCTTAACGGCACGTACGTCAACCACGACCGCGTGGACAGCGTGGAACTGAAGTCCGGAAACGAAGTCCAGATCGGCAAATTCCGACTCACCTTCTACTTGAGCCCTGCCCGCGCAGCAGGACGCGTCTGATTCGGAGCGGCTGCCTGTGGCAATGGCACAACCGGAGCGCCGCGGACCCCTGGTCCTGAACATCGGGGAGGTCCTCGCTCAGCTGAGCGACGACTTCCCCAGCATGACGGCGTCGAAAATCAGGTTCCTTGAGGAAAAAGGACTCATCAATCCCCGGCGCACGCCGGCAGGCTACCGGCAGTACTCCGACGGCGACGTCGAGCGGCTGCGGTTCGTCCTGTCCCTCCAGCGTGACCAATACCTGCCGCTGAAGGTGATCAAGGACTACCTTGACGCCATTGACCGCGGGGAACGGCCGGAGAACCTCCCGCCAGGAGTGACTGTCTCTCCACGGATCGTCTCCGACGAGCTCGCGGCAGAGCTGCAAAACAGGGCCCGCAAGCTCAGCGAGGAACAACTGCGCGCCGAGTCCGGGGCAAGCGTCCCGCTGCTGCAGTCTCTGCTGAGTTACGGGCTGATCGGCCACACCAACGGCAAGTTTGACGAACACGCATTGCAGGTCGCGCGCGCCTGCGTCCAGCTCGAAGGTCACGGGCTTGAGCCCCGGCACCTGCGTCCCTTCCAGGCTGCGGCCGAGCGCGAATTCGGCCTGGTGGAACGGGCTGTTGCCACGCTGACGTCACGCAAGGACGCCGCCTCGCAGGCGCGGGCCGCAGAGGCGGCCCGTGAAATCAGCGACCTCTGCCTGACCCTGCACCGGGCTCTGGTCCAGGACCGTATTTCACGGATGGAGATCTGATGATCGAAGTCGAGATTGTGGGCGTCCGGATCGAGCTGCCCTCCAACCAGCCCCTTGTGCTTCTCCGGGAGATCCACGGGGAACGCCATGTACCCATCTGGATCGGGACACCGGAAGCCAGCGCGATCGCCCTGGCACAGCAGGGCGTGGTGCCGCCCCGGCCCATGACCCACGACCTCCTAGTGGACGTGGTGGAGACGCTCGGGCACTCCGTGGTCAGCGTCAATATCGTGGCGGTGGAAGACAACATCTTCTACGGGCAGCTCCAGTTTGAGAATGGCGCGACCGTCAGTTCACGGGCCTCGGATGCGCTGGCCATTGCGCTGCGCGCCAAATGCCGGATCTGGTGTGCGGATTCGGTGATGGACGAGGCCGGGGTGAGAATCACCGAACACGACGAAGGTGAGGACACCGAGCCCGGTCCCACCGTGGATGAAGAACGTGAACTGCGCAGGTTCAGGGAGTTCCTGGACGACGTGGAACCGGAAGACTTCGACGGCTAAGGTCACGTTAAGGTTAAAGTTGAGGGTGAAACTTTCGACACGCCCCGTGAATGACCCGAACGTCTTTGACCTTGGGCCGCGGCGGGCCTAACGTCGAAGGTACCAAGTTCCCATTGCATACAACAGCCGCGCAAGTCACACTGGAAAGTGCTACTCCGGCCAAATTACATGCGTGAGTTTTCATTCTGATCCTCATGCCTGTAGGAGCTGTTGCAGCAACTTCCTCAAGGGAGCTCATGACAAGGAGGATCCACGTGAGTCCGAAAGGCGAAGCAGGCGAGCTGAAGCAGCCCTCGACGGCCGGCGTAGCTGTGCCTGCAAGCGGTGCTCAGGGCCTTCTCTTCACTGAGGACCTCCCCGTCCTTGACGAGGACGCCGGCTATCGTGGCCCCACAGCCTGCAAGGCGGCAGGCATAACGTACCGGCAGTTGGACTACTGGGCCCGGACGGGCCTGGTCGAACCCGCTGTACGCGGCGCCGCGGGCTCAGGATCTCAGCGCTTGTACGGCTTCCGCGACATCCTTGTCCTGAAGGTGGTTAAGCGCCTCCTGGATACAGGTGTGTCGCTCCAGCAAATCCGCTCCGCAGTGGAGCACCTGCGGGAGCGCGGCGTCGAGGACCTGGCGCAGATCACCCTCATGAGCGACGGTGCCAGCGTTTATGAATGCACCTCCGCAGACGAGGTGATCGACCTCGTCCAGGGCGGTCAGGGCGTGTTTGGCATTGCCGTGGGGCGGGTCTGGCGTGAGGTTGAAGGCAGCCTGGCCTCCCTGCCCAGTGAGCACGCGAGCGACCAGACCTTTCCGGACGACGAACTGAGCAAGCGCCGCGCAGCCCGCAAGATCGGCTAGGGCCACACGGCGCAGCCGGCGCCCGCCCTTCAAAGCTTCAAATGAGCGAAGGCCGCCTCCCCGACGGGGAGGCGGCCTTCGCCCATTTTGCGTCGCTCGCGCTCCCTAGCGGCTGCTGCGGCTGCGGCTTCCCCTGCCGGCCGACATCAGGTTGCCGAGGAGCGCATCAAAAAGTCCCGCAGTGGATTTGGCGGAGTCGCCGGGCCAATGATGGACGGAATGCGCTGCGCCCTGGATCTGCTGCCAGTTGGCCTGTTCCGGAATGTGGGGTGTCAGCAGGAGGTCGCCGAACATCGACTGCATTTCGGCCAGGCGGAACGCGTGTTCGGACGATCCGGAGCGCACGCGGTTGGCGACGATCCCCGCGGGAGAAAGGTTGGGCGCGAATTCCTGCCGGAACAGCTGTATGGCGCGCATGGTGCGCTCGGTCCCTGCCACGGAGAACAGGCCCGGTTCGGCCACCAGGGCAACCTTGGTGCTCGCGGACCAGGCCATCCGCGTCAGACCGTTCAGGGACGGCGGGCAATCCACCAGAACCAGCTCGTATTTATCTGCGCCCGCCAGGACGGCGGACAGCCTGCGGAGATCCCTTTTGCCAAGGTCCGGACGGTCGTAGATCCCTGTGTAGGCGGACCCCACGGCCACGTCCAGGACGGCAGGGCCGGAACCGTTGCTTCCCGCCCGTCCGGTCCAGCCGCTGGCAACAACGTTGTCAGGAAGCTTGGCCTTCCGCGGATTCCTGAGCATCCTGCCGATGTCCAGCCTGTCGCTCGGCTGCACTCCCAGGGCGGTACTCGCGTCGGCATGGGGATCCAGGTCCACTACTAGTGTCGGAATTCCGGCGGCCAGTGCCGCAGACGCCAATCCGGTCGTGACGGATGTCTTGCCGACACCGCCTTTGAGGCTGCTGATGCTGACTACTTGCACTTGAAAAACCAATACCTAACGCCGGTTGCCGTGTTGGGGTAGTTTCCGCTCCGGCACTGCCGGAACCGGGGACAGGCTTCCGCCGCCCCATTCATCATATGTTGACCCGGCGCCTAAACCCTTCTTATCCGGCCCGGGCATGGCTCCGCGAAAGACGCTTTCGGGGCCATGCAGGGGACGGAGTGATTGTGGCACCGACATGACGGATAATTCTGTGATGGTAGACACAATGATTTGTGTTTCAATGCACGCGTCTTACACACTGTGACCACTTACCGATACACCCGCAATGATGCAGGAGAAGTATGTTTTCCAAGATTCTGGTGGCCAACCGCGGCGAAATCGCTATCCGCGCTTTCCGCGCCGGCTACGAGCTGGGCGCCAAGACCGTTGCCGTGTTCCCCAACGAGGACCGTAACTCGATTCACCGCCAGAAGGCCGATGAGGCATATCTGATCGGTGAAGAGGGCCACCCCGTCCGCGCGTACCTGGACGTTGATGAGGTGGTGCGGGTAGCCAAGGAGTCCGGAGCCGATGCCATCTACCCCGGCTATGGCTTCCTGTCCGAAAACCCCGACCTTGCCCGGGCCGCGAAAGCTGCCGGCATCACCTTCGTCGGCCCGCCGGCAGAGGTCCTGGAACTCGCCGGCAACAAGGTATCCGCGCTGGAAGCGGCCCGCAAGGCCGGTGTTCCGGTTCTCAACTCGAGCGCGCCGTCCAAGGACCTTGACGAACTGATCGCCGCCGCCGACGAAATCGGCTTCCCGATCTTCGCCAAGGCCGTGGCCGGAGGCGGCGGGCGCGGTATGCGCCGGGTGGACACCCGCGAGGCGCTCCCGGAGGCCCTGCAGGCCGCCATGCGCGAGGCCGATGCGGCCTTCGGCGATCCCACCATGTTCCTCGAGCAGGCGGTGCTCCGTCCGCGCCACATCGAAGTGCAGATCCTGGCCGACGCCGAGGGCAACGTCATGCACCTCTTTGAGCGTGACTGTTCCATCCAGCGGCGCCACCAGAAGGTCGTCGAGATCGCACCGGCCCCCAACCTCGATGAAGGCATCCGGCAGGCGCTCTACCGCGACGCGGTCAAGTTCGCCAAGGCGCTCAACTACGTCAACGCAGGAACCGTCGAGTTCCTGGTGGACACCGTCGGTGAGCGCGCCGGACAGCACGTGTTCATTGAAATGAACCCGCGGATCCAGGTGGAGCACACGGTCACCGAAGAGGTCACCGACGTCGACCTGGTCCAGGCCCAGCTCCGCATCGCGTCTGGAGAAACCCTGGCCGACCTGGGCCTGTCCCAGGAAACAGTGTTCCTCAAGGGCGCAGCACTCCAGTGCCGCATTACCACCGAGGACCCTGCCAACGGCTTTCGTCCCGACGTCGGAAAGATCACCGGCTACCGCTCCGCCGGCGGCGCCGGCGTACGGCTCGACGGCGGCACCGTCTACTCCGGTGCCGAAATCAGCCCCCACTTCGATTCGATGCTCGTTAAGCTCACCTGCCGCGGCAGGGACTACCCGGCAGCGGTCGCAAGGGCGCGCCGTGCCCTCGCGGAGTTCCGCATCCGTGGCGTATCCACGAACATCTCTTTCCTGCAGGCCGTGCTGGACGACGCCGACTTCATCGCCGGCAACGTGGCCACCTCATTCATTGACGAGCGTCCGGAGCTTCTAAAAGCCCGGGTCTCCGCCGACCGGGGCACCAAGCTGCTGACATGGCTGGCCGAGGTGACCGTCAACAAGCCCAACGGCGAGCTCAAGGTCCATTCCGATCCCGCCGACAAGCTGCCCGCCGTGGCCGGCCCCGATCTGCAGCCAGGTTCACGCCAGCGGCTGCAGGAGCTCGGCCCGGAAGGGTTCGCCCGGGCACTGCGTGAGCAAGCGGCCGTGGCAGTTACCGACACCACCTTCCGTGATGCCCACCAGTCGCTGTTGGCCACCCGCGTCCGCACGCGAGACCTTGTTGCCGCCGGACCTGCGGTGTCCGCACTGCTTCCCGGGCTGTTGTCCGTCGAAGCGTGGGGCGGCGCAACCTATGACGTGGCCCTGCGCTTCCTGGGTGAGGACCCCTGGGACCGTCTCGCCGCACTCCGGAAAGCCCTGCCGAACATCTGCCTGCAGATGCTGCTCCGCGGCCGGAACACCGTGGGATACACGCCGTACCCCGAAGAGGTCACGGAGGCCTTCGTCAACGAAGCTGCCGCCACCGGCATCGACATTTTCCGGATCTTCGACGCCCTCAACGACGTCAACCAGATGGCGCCGGCCATCCGCGCCGTCCGGGCCACTGGAACAGCGGTCGCCGAAGTCGCGCTTTGCTACACGGGCGACATGCTTGACCCGGAGGAAAAGCTCTACACGCTGGACTACTACCTGGAGCTGGCACAGAAGATCGTGGACGCCGGCGCCCATATCCTCGCAATCAAGGACATGGCGGGACTGCTGCGTCCTGCTGCTGCAGCCAAGCTGGTCCGCGCCCTGCGTGAAAAGTTCGACCTCCCGGTCCACCTGCACACCCACGACACCGCCGGCGGACAGCTGGCCACCCTCCTCGCCGCCGTTGACGCAGGCGTCGATGCCGTGGACGTTGCGTCGGCTTCGCTCGCTGGGACAACCAGCCAGCCGTCAGCCTCCGCACTGGTCGCGGCACTGGCGCACACCGAGCGGGACACTGGCCTGAGCCTCGCCAATGTCAGTTCGCTGGAGCCCTACTGGGAAGCAGTACGCCGGGTCTACGCTCCCTTCGAGTCCGGACTCCCGGGCCCGACAGGCCGCGTGTACCAACACGAGATCCCGGGCGGGCAGCTCTCCAACCTGCGGCAGCAGGCCATGGCACTCGGCCTGGGCGAACGCTTCGAGGCGATCGAAGACATGTACACCGCTGCGGACCGCATTCTGGGGCGCCTCGTGAAGGTCACGCCGTCCTCCAAGGTGGTTGGCGACCTCGCCCTTCACCTCGTCGGGCTTAACGCCGACCCGGCAGACTTCAACGAGAACCCGCAGAACTACGACATCCCGGACTCGGTCATCGGCTTCCTCTCCGGCGAGCTGGGTGATCCTCCGGGAGGCTGGCCCGAACCGTTCCGCACCAAGGCACTGCAGGGCAGGAGCATCAAGGTCCGTGATGCCGAGCTCAGCGCCGAGGACAGCGCCGCGCTTCGCGGGGACTCGAAGACCCGGCAGCGAACCCTGAACCGGCTTCTCTTTGCCGGCCCCACCAAGGACTACGAGAAGAGCGTGGAAACGTACGGCAACGTTTCGGTCCTGGACACCCGCGACTACCTCTACGGCCTGCAGCGCGGCGCGGAGCACGTCATCGAGCTGGAGAAGGGCGTCCGCCTCATCGCTTCGCTGGAAGCCGTGTCGGAACCCGACGAGAAGGGCATGCGCTCGGTCATGTGCACGCTCAACGGCCAGTCCCGGCCCGTCCTGGTGCGCGACACGTCCGTGGTCAGCAACGTGAAGGCTGCGGAGAAGGCCGATCCTGCCCAGCCGGGGCACGTCGCCGCCCCGTTCGCGGGAGCCGTGACGGTCACCGTCAAGGCCGGCGACACCGTCAATGCCGGCGACACTGTTGCCACCATCGAGGCCATGAAGATGGAGGCGTCAATCACGACGCCGGTGGGCGGCAAAGTCACGCGGCTGGCGATTTCCGCTGTGGAACAGGTCGAGGGCGGAGACCTGCTGCTCGTCGTTGAGTAACTGCGGGTGGTAGCGCCGGGCACAGCCCGGCGCTACCACTGCGCAGTACTCCCGGATGCTTGCCGGTAGGCTGGGAATCTGAATGAAGGCTGTGGGGACGGCGGACGCCGCCCCCACAGCCTTTGAATGACGACGATGAAAACACTGAGCGGGAGCCCATGACGCAGACGAACACGCCAAAGCCCGCGCCGAGGTCCGCCGGGGCTGCCGGCGCTGAAGATCCGGTTCTGGAGGAGACTGGCGCCGCGTCCACCGAGACCGCAGCCGTCCGTCACGATGAAGCGCCGCAGAGCGCGTCGTCCCAGGACACACCGCCGCGGGACACGGCGCCGGCTGCCCCGCCGTCCGTTCCACCCTCTGGCGACATCAGCGTTGTGACAGTCTCCGACGCCCAGGACAGGACGTCGGTTGGCTCGCTGTCCGCCGTCAACACCATGTCGCAGCCTGCCGCCGCGGCAGCGGCCATGCCCCTCGTGACGGCGGGGCCCGGGAACTTGGCGCCAAGCGGTGCTGCCGCCGGGCCAGGGACGCAGCCGGGCACAGAGTCTGAAGCGCACTCTGGCGCCGTCCGGCCGGACCCGAACCAGCCGGACCTCAACCACCCGGACCCCAACCACCCGGACGCCGGGCAGCACCAGGCGGGGGCTGAGGACACGGGCGAAGCTCCCGGCGAAGCGCCGGACCACATCAGTGAACGCCGGGAACGTGCGGAAGGGCCGGAACCCGCTGCCGCACTGACGGCGGACCGCCTGCTGAACAAAGCCGCCGCTGCACCTGTGGCGGGCTGGCGGCGGTGGCTGTACCAGGCCACCCTGGGCTTCGTGAATCTGGGGGATCCGGACCGGGTCAGGATCCAGCGCGCCATGGAGCACCGAATCGCCATGCGGCTTGGGGAACGGACGCGCTATGTTCCCGTTCTGTCCCGCAAGGGCGGCGTGGGGAAGACCACCGTCACCACATTGCTGGGCATGGTGCTGGCAGACCTGCGCGAGGACCGGGTCATCGCCATGGACGCCAATCCGGACCGCGGAACGCTGTCAGACCGTTCTCCCGGCCGGGCGGACTTTACGGCACGCCAGCTGGTCAAGGACAGGTTTACCGTCAACTCCTTCGCTCAGCTGTCCAACTACACCGCCAGGGACGGTTCCCGGCTCGACGTCCTGGCCTCCGACACCGACCCCATGGTGGCCCATGCCTTCGACGACGCCGATTACCGGGCTGTGACCGACATCCTTGGCCGCTACTACTCGATCGTTTTGACGGACTCCGGGACCGGCATGGTGCACTCCGTCATGAAGGGCACGCTCGAAAAGGCCGATGCCGTGGTCCTCGTTTCCGGCGGAAGCGTGGACGAGGCCCGGCTGGCTTCTGAAACGCTGTCCTGGCTGGAAGCGCACGGTCGCCAGGATCTGGTAGCCAGAGCCACCGTTGTCATCAACATGGCTGCCGGTGACCGCACGCTGGTCAACATCGACGAAATCGAGCAGCATTTCCTGTCCCGGGTCAAGAACGTTGTCCGGATTCCCCACGACCGGCACCTCGCCGAGGGGTCCCGGATCCAGCTGAGCCAGCTGAAGCCTGCAACACGCAGTGCAGCGGTGGAGCTTGCGTCCCTCGTGATGGAGGAACTGCAACAGGCCTGAGCATGCCCTGACCTGTTCTAGATGCAGCAGTGAGAACAGAGCCCCGCCGGACGCTCCGGCGGGGCTCTGTGCTTTCCTGTGCGTAAGGGCCCTGTGCGTGTGGGCTGTGAGCGTGAGGGCCCTGTGCGTGCGGACTTGTCAGGCGCGTGTCGGCTTAGGGGACTTGTACATCTCATCGATGAATAACTCGAAGTCCTTCATGACCTGCGCGCGCTTGACCTTCATAGATGGGGTCAGGTGGCCCGAGGCTTCGGTGAAGTCAGATGGAACGATCCTGAAGGACTTGATGGCCTCTGCCTGCGAAACGGACTGGTTCGCATGGTTGATCAGCTCCTGCACTGCCGCCTGGACGGCGCTGTGGTCCGCAGCCTCGGTCACGGTGGTTTCCGGCGGCAGGCCGTGGCGCTGCAGCCATCCCGGGAGGGCCTCCTCGTCGAGCGTGACCAGTGCACCGATGAAGGGGCGGTTGTCGCCCACCACGAGTACTTGGGAAACCAGCGCATCGGCCCGGATCTGGTCCTCGAGCAAGGCCGGAACCACGTTCTTGCCTCCGGCGGTCACAATGATTTCCTTTTTCCGGCCGGTGATGGTCAGGAAGCCGTCGGCATCGAGCTGGCCGATATCTCCGGTTCGGAACCAGCCATCCACAAACGCCTCGGCCGTGAGGTCATCTCGCTGGTAGTAGCCCCGCATGACGCAAACGCCTTTGGTGAGGATCTCGCCGTCGTCGGCAATCTTCACCGTGTTGCCGGCCAGCGGCGCACCGACCGTACCGATCTTGATCCTTTCGGGGGTGTTGACGCTGATCGGCGCCGTGGTCTCTGTCAGGCCATAGCCCTCCAGAATCTGCAGTCCGATGCCCTGGAAAAAGTGGCCGAGCCGCTCACCCAGCGGACCGCCGCCGGACACTGCGTGCGCCACCTGGCCCCCCAAGGCGGCACGGAGCTTTCCGTAGACGAGCTTGTCGAAGATTGCGTGCCGGATTTTCAGCCCGAACCCGACGCCGCCGTCCTGCCGGGCGCGGGAATAGGCAATGGCGGTGTCGGCGGCCTTGTGGAAAATCGCGCCCTTTCCGCTGTCCTCGGCCTTGGTGAGCGCCGAGTTGTACACCTTCTCGAACACGCGGGGCACTGCAAGGATGAACGTGGGCTTGTAGCTCTGCAGATCGGGCAGGAGGTGCTTGATGTCCGGCGTGTGGGCCACGGTGACGCCCGCTGCGACCGCGAGGACCGAGATGAAACGTGCGAAGACGTGGGCCAGCGGGAGGAACATGATGGTCCGGGCCTGCTCGTTGACGATCTGGCGCAGTGAGGTGGCCAGCGCGTTCTCCGACAGTTCCACGAAATTCCCGTGCGTCAGTTCGCAGCCCTTGGGCCGGCCCGTGGTTCCGGAGGTGTAGATGATGGTGGCGATGTCGCTGAGGTTGGCGGCCTGCCGGCGTTCCTCGAGTTCGTCGTCGCTGACGTTCGACCCGGCTTCGCGGAGGGCATCCAGGCCTCGTCCTTCAAGCTGCCAGACGTGTGTGAGGGCGGTGAGACCCTCGGAGACGGCAGCCTGCCTGATGATGTTTTCGTGGTGGTCGGACTCGCCGAAGGCGGCCACCGCCCCGGAATCGCCCAGGTTCCAGGCAACCTGGGACGGAGAGGATGTCTCATAGATGGGCACGGACACGCCGCCGGCGAACCAGATGGCAAAGTCGACGAGTGCCCATTCGTAGCGTGTGCGGGACATGATCCCCACGCGGTCTCCGGCGCCCACGCCGCTGGCAATGAGTCCCTTCGCGAGGGCGGAGACGTCTGCCAGGAAGTCCACGGCCGCGATGTCCTGCCATTGACCGGCAGCGTCCAGCCGGGAAAACAGGGCCGGATTTGTTGCCTTGGCCGCCTGGCGCACCACAAGGTCCGTGATATTGGTGTCCGGGGGGACGGTCACCAGGGGCGGAACACTGAATTCGCGCACGATAGCTCCTTTGATATCCGTAGGCCGCTGCGGTTAGTCCTAACCTTAGTACCCCGCCCATGCGGGCCAGGTGCCATTTAGCTACTCGCCAGTAACATTACGTCAATGCGCCGTTTCAGCCAATAAGTCACGGGCGGGCGTGCCCCGGCGCCGACACCTAGAATGGGGGATTATGCAGCAGCCCCCGCCCAGCGAACAGACCGGACCGCACAGCCCGACCCGTGAGACCGGACCGCGGGCATGGCGGCGACGCTCGCTCGGCAGCCAGGGCGGCAGCTCACCCCGCCGGATGTTCCGGCAGCACATGCGCCCAGCCGGCACGGGGCTGGCCATCGGCATCGACATCGGCGGCACCAAGGTTGCGGCCGGGGTAGTCGACGCGGAGGGACGGATCGTCAGCGAAGCCAGGCGGTCCACCCCAGGTAGTGACCCCCGTGCCGTCGAACAGGTAATAGTCGAACTCGTGGAGGAACTGGGCCGCGGAGCCCGGATCAGGTCCGTGGGCATCGGCGCGGCCGGTTGGATGGATCTCGACGGCGGCACCGTCCTCTTCAGCCCGCACCTTGCCTGGCGCAACGAACCGCTGAGGGACAACCTGCAGCGCCTGCTGCGCCGCCCCGTCATGCTGGTCAACGACGCCGACGCCGCCGCGTGGGCAGAATGGCGGTTTGGCGCCGGCCAGGGGCAGGACCGTCTGGTGTGCATCACCCTCGGGACCGGTATCGGCGGGGCCATGGTCATGGACGGCCGTGTCGAGCGGGGCCGATTCGGTGTCGCAGGGGAATTCGGGCACCAGATCATCATGCCCGGCGGCCACCGCTGCGAATGCGGCAACCGCGGCTGCTGGGAACAGTACGCTTCCGGCAATGCCCTCGGCCGGGAGGCCCGGGAGCTCGCCCTCGCTAACTCCCCGGTGGCGCAGGAGCTCCTCAAGGCCGTCGACGGACACGCAGACCGCATCACGGGAGCCACGGTGACCGAACTGGCCATCTCCGGAGACGCGGCGTCGCGGGAGCTGCTGGAAGATGTGGGGGACTGGCTGGGGCTCGGGCTGGCCAACCTGGCCGCGGCACTCGACCCGGGAAAATTCGTGATCGGCGGTGGACTTTGCGCGGCCGGCGAGCTGCTCGTGGCGCCGGCCAGGAAGGCCTTTGCCCGGAACCTCACCGGGCGCGGCTTCCGCCCTGCCGCGGAGATTGCCCTCGCGGCCCTCGGGCCGAACGCCGGACTCATCGGCGCCGCAGACCTGTCCCGCGTCAGTAGCCGGACGCACAACTGACCCGGCCTTCCCGCTTAGACCCGGCGTCCCGCTTAGACCCGGGCGCCGTCGTCGTTTTCGTCCTTGTCCTGGGGCAGCTTCATGATCAGGTAGACCACCGCGCCCACAAAGGTGACCACCATGCCGAGGATCGCCAGGAGCGGCGCTGAGCGCCAGAACATCGCCGACAATACCAATGCCACTGGAGCGCCCACTGCGCCGATCCACGCCAGCATGGTCAGGGGGTCGGTGGCCGAGAGGCTGGGCGGTTCCTCGGGCACAAATGCGCCATCGTCGTCTTCCATGCCGTAGTCGCGTGGGCCTTCGGATCCTGCAGATCCCGGCGCCCCGGACCCCGGCGGAGCGTTCTCGGCAGCGCGCTGGCGGGCGGCCGCCTCCTGCCGCTCTGCTGCCGACAACTCGGTGGGCGCGCCGGCACGCGGTGCGAGCCCCAGCGGATCAAAGTCGGTGAAGTGCTTGGCCGGGCTCTCCGCTGCGGAACCTGGCATCGTGCCGCCGGCGGCGCCGGTGCTGTCCGCGGCGGGAGTACTCCCGGCACCGTTTTGGTTGCGGGTTTCGGGATCAAAAGCAGTGTCCGCTTCCAGCCTGGCCACGAGATCCAGCCAGACGGCGTCGTCCTGGTTGGCGCTGGGATCGGACGAATTTGAATCAGGCCTGTTCATCGGGCTCGCCCTTCTGGCTTGCTGTCGCGGACTGCTTCAGACCCGGGCGGGTCTGCGCGAGAACGTCACGGATGAAGTCCACCGAGCCGCTGAAGATCTGCTCGGCGTCGTTATCGAGGGTCGCTACGTGATAGCTGTTCTCAAGTTTGGTCAACTGCAGGGGCGCGCGGGTCAGGCCGCGCCGAAGGGCTACGATGCTCGAGTCGGAAACGACGTGGTCCACCGTGGAGCGGAACACGTGCACCGGGGCTGTAATGCGCGGCAACAGCTTGCGGGTGTCCTTGAACATCTTGTTGAGTTCATGGGCCGCCGCCACGGGGGTTCTGGCGTAGGCGCCCTCGTCAATGCCCGGTTTGAGGATGTCGTTTCCTATGGACGGCGTGCTCTTGAGCACCAGCTTGAGGATTCCGGCCAGCGGGGCGCGGGGATCGTCGATGACAAGTGCGGGATTGACGAGGATGGTGCCGGCAACCGGCCGGGTGGCGGCGATACGAAGGGCCAGGGCGCCGCCCATTGAGATGCCCGCCGAGAAGACCTGGTCGCACTCGGCATCAAGTTCCAGGTACGCCGCATCCATGGCGTCATGCCACTCCGGCCAGCGGCTTCGCGCCAGTTCCTGCCAGGTGGTGCCATGACCGGGAAGCAGCGGCATGCGGACGGCGAAGCCGGCTAAGGCAAACGCCGCTGCCCAGGCCCGCACCGCGTGCGGACTGCCGGTGAACCCGTGCGAGAGTGCGACGCCGACACTCGGGCCCTCGCCGGAAAAGGGGCTGCTGAACGGACTGTGGTCCGGAACTATGCTCATGACTTCTCCGACGATACGTGGCTTCGTGCGTGCACCTGAAAGAACCGCGCGGACGCTTCGAAAATTTCCCGGGCGTCGACATCCAGCGTCGCAACGTGGCCGCTGTGTTGAAGCCAAACGACCTCAAGGCAGGTTGATCCGAGACCCTTCCTGACCATAGCCAGGGACGTGGGCGGCACCACGATGTCGTTCACTGACTTGAAAACCAGCACCGGCGCCTTGATCCTGGGGAGTCCGCGGACAGCGGCCGCGAAGAGCCTTTTCAGCTGATGGACGGCTGCCAGCGGCGTCCGTGAGTAGTCGCCGTCTTCGGTGCGGGACGCCGTCGGATTTTCCTCTTCAATGGGAACCGTGGTCCGCTGGAAGTACTTGAGCAGTCCGATGACCCGGACCCGGCGGTCATAGAAACTCAGTCCCGGGTTGACCACGGCCACGCCTGACACATCCCGGCGGGCGGCAGTCAGCAGTGCGATGGCGCCGCCCATGGACAAGCCGGCCACATAGCAGTCGTCGGTCTTGGCGGCAAGCTCCAGATACGCCTTGTCAAAGGCGCCGAACCAGTCGCCCCAGCCAGTGCGGGCCAGATCCTGCCACCGCGTCCCGTGGCCGGGCAACAGCGGTACAGAGACCGCGAAGCCCCGTTCTGCCAGGTATTCCGCCCAAGGAAGGATGCTCAAGGGGCTGCCGGTGAAGCCATGGCAGATGGCGATTCCGATGCGCGCATTCGGGCCATGGCCCGGGTAGCTGAAAGCGGCGGGCGTGGTCCGGTCGCTGCTTTCTGTCATGAGACCATCGTGTCACTGTTACGCCTAAATCTCACTAGAGTAGGGTTGCATTGCAGTGCTGGCCGGGTCCTTTGGAGCGCCTGCCAGTTGCCTTCCGGAGGGGTTTGGACACGTGTTCTATTGGGTCATGAAAAGGGTCTTCCTGGGTCCGGTGCTCCGCACCCTCTTCCGGCCTTGGGTCAAGGGACTGGACAACGTGCCGGCCGAGGGCGCGGCGATTATTGCCTCCAACCACCTGTCCTTTTCGGATTCTATCTTCATGCCGCTCATGGTGCCCCGGCCCGTGATTTTCCTGGCCAAATCGGAGTACTTCACCGGCACAGGGCTCAAGGGCCGGATGACGGCCCTGTTCTTCCGGCTCACCAACCAGCTCCCCATGGACCGCTCCGGTGGTGCTGCATCCGCGGCCTCGCTGGAGACAGGCATGGACGTGCTGACCAGCGGGGGACTGCTGGGGATCTATCCCGAGGGGACACGAAGCCCTGATGCCCGCCTGTACCGGGGCAAAGTGGGGGTGGCCCGGTTGGCACTCCAGGCCGGGGTGCCCGTGATTCCGGTGGCGATGATCGGTACGGACAAGGTCCAGCCGATCGGAAAACGGCTGCCCAACATCCGCCGCATTGGCATGATCTTCGGCGAACCTTTGGATTTCAGCCGGTATCAGGGCATGGCGGAAGACCGGCTGATCCAGCGATCGGTAACCGATGAAATCATGTATGAGCTCATGCGCCTCTCCGGGCAGGAATACGTGGATGAATATGCCGCCGTGGTCAAGCTGCGGCTGGCGGGGAAGGGCCCCTCCGCCGCGGCCCCGTCCGCTGAGACCCCGTCTAGCGGGATCCCGACCAACGCGACCCCGGCGGGTGACACCCCGCCGGGCGCCTCCGCTGCCCGTGACGCTCGCGGTGACATCCCGCCGGATGGATCCGCGCAGGTTGCCGGGGAGCTTAATGCCGGGGAGCCTAATGCAGGGGAACCGGCCCCTGCCGGCGGACCTGATGCCGCGCCCGGGGAAACTCCCGGACGAGGCTCCCGGCACGAGCCAAGTGGGGAGAACGACGCCGGATCCTCCCGCAGTGCCTAGGCGCCCCTTGCGCTCGGCATAGGTGTATGACGCCCAGCCTCCGGTCAATGACAGGTCGGGTGTCCGGATGCCCGCTCCGGCAACTAGTCTTAGTAGTGTGACTGAGCTATCTGCAAAACCGGCCTCTTCCCTGACCAGCACCGCACAGAGCGGTGCCGCTAATTATCCGGGACTGGACAACTGGCGGGACCTTCCCATCTCGCAGCAGCCCACGTGGCAGGACAGGGACGTCTTCGACGCATCCGTCGGTGAACTGTCGGTGCTCCCGCCCCTCGTTTTCGCCGGTGAAGTCGACGTTCTCCGCGAACGGCTCGCCGCCGCCGCGCAGGGCAAAGCTTTCCTGCTCCAGGGCGGAGACTGCGCCGAGACGTTCGGGGACGCTACGGCGGACAAGATCAGCGCCCGCGTGAAAACGATCCTGCAGATGGCAGTGGTCCTCACGTATGGTGCCGCAATGCCGGTAATCAAGATGGGCCGGATGGCGGGCCAGTTCGCCAAGCCGCGCTCCTCGAACGATGAAACCCGCGATGGCGTGACCCTTCCGGCCTACCGCGGGGACATCGTCAACGGGTACGACTTCACCCCCGAATCCCGGGGCCACGATGCCAGCCGGATGCTCAGGGCCTACCACACCTCCGCTTCCACGCTGAACCTGATCCGTGCCTTCACCCAGGGCGGCTTCGCGGACCTTCGCCTCGTGCACCAGTGGAACAAGGGCTTCACCGAGAACCCCGCCCACGCGCGTTACGAATCGCTGGCACGGGACATCGACCGTGCCATCAAGTTCATGGCGTCCTGTGGCGCAGACTTCGAGGCGCTGAAGCGTGTGGAGTTCTACGCCAGCCACGAGGCGCTGCTGCTCGACTACGAACGTGCCCTGACCCGCATCGATTCGCGCACCGGCTTCCCCTATGACACCTCCGCGCACTTCCTGTGGATCGGTGAGCGCACCCGCGAACTGGACCACGCGCACGTCGATTTCCTCTCGCGTGTGCGCAATCCGATCGGTGTAAAGCTCGGCCCGTCCACCAGCGGTGACGATGCCCTGCGGCTGATCGACAAGCTGGATCCGGACCGCGAACCCGGCCGTCTGACCTTCATCACCCGCATGGGTGCGGGCAACATCCGCGAAAAGCTTCCCGCGATCGTGGAAAGGGTCACGGCGTCCGGCGCGAAGGTCCTGTGGGTCACCGATCCGATGCACGGGAACACCGTCACGTCGCCGAACGGCTACAAGACCCGCAACTTCGACGACGTCATCGATGAGGTCCGCGGCTTCTTCGAAGTGCACCATGCCCTGGGCACGATTCCGGGCGGCCTGCACGTCGAAATGACTGGTGACGATGTTGCCGAATGCCTGGGCGGCGCCGACCCCATCGATCAGGAAGCCTTCCTGGACCGCTACGAGTCGGTGTGCGATCCGCGCCTGAATCACATGCAGTCCCTGGAGATGGCATTCCTCGTGGCCGGGGCCCTGTCCCGGCACTAAAGGGGAGGCCGGGCACCGTAGAAGCGTCCCGGCACTAACTCCAAGCGGTTCCCTGGCGGGCTCCGGGCATGTCCCGGGGCCCGCAGGCATGTCGTGGGCCAGACGCCGGGGACGGGCCAATGCTCTGGAACGGTTAGACGACCGTGAGCGTCACGACTGATCCCTCAGGTACCTCGGTGTCCACCGGATCCTGGTCCCGGACCGTGCCGAAGAACCCGCCCAGGATGTTGTTGACGCGGACTTCGAAGCCGCGCTTCTCCAGTGCTTCGCGGGCATCGCTGGCCTGCTTGCCGATGTAGTTCGGCACCTTCACGAGCTTCGGTCCGTCGGAGATGGTCAGAGTTATGGCCTGGCCTCGCGTCAGATTGCCAGACGCCGGCTCCTGGTTGACGACGGCGCCCTTCGGAACGTTCCGGTCATGCACGGTGTCCTTCGCGACTACCGCCTTCAGCCCGGCCGCCTCGATGGCCTGGACGGCAGATTCCTTCTCCTCGCCGCGCACATCCGGTACGGGTATGGGCTGCGGGCCTTTGGAAACTGTGAGGCTCACGGGCGTTCCGTGCCTGACTTGTGTTCCCGGCGCGGGGGACTGGCCGAGGACTGTGCCTGCCGCCGCTTCTTCATCGAACTTCTCGGTGATCTTTCCCAGGGCCATTTCAGAGCCGTTGAGGGCTGACTTGGCCGTTTCCAAGGACTTGCCTGACAGCACGGGAAGCGGGAAAAGCTGCGGGCCCTTGGAGACGAAGAGTGAGACCTGCTGGAATTTGCGGATCTCCGTTCCGGCATCTGGCTCCGACCCCACGACCAGCCCTGCACGGACGTCGTCGTCGAAAACATCCTGGGTGCTCGACTGAAAGCCGGCCGTGCGGAGGAGTTGCTGCGCCTCGGCCACGGTCCTGTTCGCTACTGAGGGCACGGTGCCGGGGGAACCCGGACCCATGCCGAAGAACCAGCCTGCGCCGGTGGCCAGGAGGGCCGCGATGACCAGAATCACGATCCAGAGAGCGCCACGGCGCCGTGAGTTGCCTTCGCGCAGCGTGCGCAGCGGGGTTGCGGCGGCCCGGGAGCGCGCCCTTTCGCCGACGCGGTCCTGTTTCCGCTGTTCCCTCTTGCTCAGTTCCCTGTCGCCGGCTTCCCTGGAACCCAGGGCAGCGGGCGCGGCGTCGTCGGTTTCGGGCGGCTCCAGCCCGAAGGCCGGGGGCAGCTGCCGGGCATGGGGGAAGACCGCTGTGGGGTTGCTCGTGTGCGAAATGATTTCCGTGGGCCGCTGTACCGGACTCAGCAGTTCGGTATGGTTCACGGCGGCCGGCCGCTGTGGCATCGGCGGCTGTGGCGGGACGGGTCCTGCTGCGCCGGTGCGTCCGCGCGCGCCCATCTCCGGCTCCGCGCCGGCTGCCTCCGCGGCATGGAGGGCTGCCGGGGGTTGCAGGTCAAGCTCCGTGTCGGTGAGGTTGGTGCGGATGTGCCGCAGTTCGGAGAGCAGTGCATTGCCGTCCACGGGACGTTTTTCGGGATCGTTCGCGGTGCACCACTGCACGAGCTCGTCGACTTCTTCAGCGAGCCCGGGGGCGAACCCGGAAGGTGGCCCAACCGTCGAATTCACGTGCTGGTAGGCCACCTGGATCGGGACTTCACCGTCGAAGGGCTGCCGGCCGGTGAGCATCTCGAAAAGCATGATTCCGGTGGAGTAAATGTCACTGCGTGCATCGGCCGGTTTGCCCAGCACCAACTCTGGTGACAGATAGGCCACCGTGCCGATCAGCGTCCCGGTACTCGTGGTGGCGGTGACTGCCCTCGCCAGTCCGAAGTCGCCGATTTTTATCCGGCCGTCTTCGGCTATCAGCACGTTCTCCGGTTTGACGTCCCGGTGAATGAGTCCCGCTGCATGGGCGGCGCCGAGGCCTTCCACGACAGGATCGATGAGGGCGAGGGCGAGCCGGGGCGAGAGGGCGCCCTTTGCGTTGATGACGTCCCGGAGGGTGTGGCCCTTGATGTACTCCATTACCAGGTAGGCCGTCCGGCCGTCGTGCCCCTGGTCGAGGACACCCACCACATGGGGGTGGGACAGCTTGGCGGCAGCCCGTGCTTCGCGGGCCAGGCGGTCAAGGAAATTACCGTCATTGACCAGGTGCGGGTGGAGGACCTTCAGTGCCACTTCGCGGTCGAGCCGTTGGTCCGTTGCCAGGTACACGGTGGACATTCCGCCCCTTGCCAGCCTGGAATTGACCCGGTAGCGATTATCCACCAGGGAACCAACAAGACTGTCCGACACGTTTTCCTGCACCCTACGATCCTAATTGCTGCACGGAAACGGGTCCGAATCAACATGCGATCCGGACCCGTATCGTTATCCGCAGCGGCCCCTGCACCACGCGGATGGGGGCGCCGGGGGGTTTAGCTGAAAGTCTTCCGGTGCGCCTTGATGGCCGCAACGTAGGCCTTGGTATCGGAGTACATGCCGTGCTTGCTGACTGAATACTGACCCTGGTAGTAGCCGGCGATTGCGTAGTCCGTGTTCTTGCTTGTGCGGATGAGCTGCCGGATGATGGCCACGCCGGCGGTCGCGTTATCGTACGGGTCAAGCAGGTTGAGCTTCCGCCCGACAAGATCGGATGCCCACTCGCCCGAGGAGGGTATGACCTGCATGGTGCCGATGGCATTGGCAGGGGACACGGCGCGCTGGTTGAACCCCGACTCCTGGTAGGCGAAGGCTTTGGCGAGGGCAGGGTCCACTCCCATGCGCCGGGCTGTATCGGCCACGATGGACTGCATCTGCGCCAATGTCGGCACCGGCGACGCGTTGAGCAGTGCCTTGTTCTTGTTGGCGGAGCTCACTACTGCCGCGGGGTAGGTGTAGCCAAGGAAGGAACTGGGCACCAACGGAGTGACGCTGGATGCCGGCTGGAGTGCGCCGGTGGACTTCCCCGGGATGACCAGCTTGTGACCGGGGTAGATGATGCTGGTTACCTTGAGCCGGTTCGCCGCCAGGATGTCGGCAAGCCGGACTCCGTGCCGTGCAGCAATTCCGGACAGCGTATCCCCGGACTTGATGGTGTAGGACCGGGATGAGGCCTGGGCAGCGGGAGCCGGGCTGGCCGAAGCGGGCGACACTGCCACCCCGGCGCCGATCTTGATTTTCTGTCCCGGGTAGATGACCGACGACAGGCTCAGGCGGTTCCATCCCAGTACCTGGGACAGCTTGACACCGTGCCGGGCAGCGATGCCGCCCAGGGTGTCGCCGGATTTAACGGTATACGTTCTGCCGCCGGTGCTGGCTGCGGCAACCGGTGCCTTCTTGGCGGCGGGTGCGGCGGCAGTCAACTTGATCCTCTGGCCGGGATAAATCACCGAGTTGAGTTTCAGCTTGTTCAGCTTGAGCACCCCCGATGTGCTCAGGCCGTAGCGGCCGGCGATGCCGCTGACCGTATCGCCTCGGACAACCGTATGGCTGCTAGGCGTTGCACGGGAAGGCTGCAAGCCGGCCGGAATGGTGGCCGGAACGGACGCGGCGGGAATGACGCCGGCTTTGGCCGCAGCTGCCTGGGCTTGCATGGCGGCAGCAAGCATTGCGGGAATCGCGCTGGGCTGTGCGTCCGCAGCGGCGGGCTGGGCGAGCGCCAGGGAGGACAGCATGACGGCAGGCAGCGTTGCTGTCGTCGCCGCAATCATGGGAAGGCTCGGCCTGGGGGGCTGCTTTGGCGAGCGGGTCGTCGTCATGGGAAAGATCCTCTTCTCAGCGGCGAATGCTGTCGGTCAGGCCAGTGTGACTAATGATACTAGTGTTACTCAAGTTATTTTTGTTGCAAATGTGGTCTATGAGAATCTCTCACGATTTTGCATTTAGCACAAGAATTGCCTGGCATGCGGAAAGTTAGGCTTTCTGGTGTGTCGCGCTGTGAAATCAACGAAAAACCGTGGCTGCACCCCGCCGACTAGGCGTGCATGCGCCGGTCATGGCAATCTTGACCCGTGAGTACTGTAGAAAGCCTTGTTGGCGACTGGTTGCCCCTGCCCGATGTAGCCCAGCTGCTGGACGTTTCCATCACCAAAGTCCACGGGCTGCTGGATGAACGCGCGCTGGCCGCGCTCCGCGTGGGCGATCGCCGCATCCGGTGCGTGCCTGCGGCCTTCCTGCAGGACGGACACGTGGTGGAAAGCCTCAAGGGCACGATTATTGTCTTGTCCGATGCCGGCTACTCAGACGAAGAACTCATCACCTGGCTCTTTACGCCCGACGATTCGCTGCGCGGCCGCCCCGTTGACGCGCTGCGGGAAGGGCGCAAAACCGAGATCCGCCGGCGCGCCCAGTCCCTGGCCTGGTAGACGCGTCCCTGGCCTGACAGGCAGGCACGCAGGCAGGCGGGGCGAGGCTCAGACCTCGGTTGTTCGCGCAGCGCAGGGACGGGCCAGGACGGCCCGTCCCTGCGTTCGTCTCAGGCGGTGCGGCTTACTGTGGCTTCAGCCAGCTTCCGCAAGGCGGTCTTCGGCAGGTCGTCCAACGGGAGCAACTCGAGTGCATCAAACGCCGCCGCCCCGAACTCGTCGATGAGGACTTCGGTTGCGTGCAGCGCACCGCAGTCCGCAATGATCCTGCGGATCTCCGCAACGTCTTCGTCGCTCAGATCCGGACTGCCGAGCTTCGCGTCGATATAGGCCGATTCCTCCGGTGTCGACAGATCCAGGGCAAAGGCCACCAATACAGTCCGCTTGCCTTCCCTCAGATCATCCCCCGCGGGCTTCCCGGTGGTGACCGGGTCCCCAAAGACGCCCAGGACGTCGTCGCGGAGCTGGAAGGCCTCGCCCAGCGGCAGTGCGAATGCAGAGTAGCCGCGAAGGAGCTCATCCGAGGCCCCTCCGAGCGCTCCGCCCAAAGCGAGCGGGTGCTCAGTTGAGTACTTGGCCGATTTGAAGCGGATGATCGACTGCGCCCGGCTCACGGCGCCGGCGCGGTCGCGCACAGGTCCGGCGACCTCTTCAAGAATGTCCAGGTATTGGCCGGCCATGACTTCGGCCCGCATGAGGTTAAAGATCAGCCTCGCCCGGCTCCCGGACGCCGCCTGCTCGCCGATCTCGGTGAATGCTTCTTCGCTGAACGACAGGCATAGGTCGCCGGCAAGGATGGCTGCCGCGTGGCCAAACCGTTCACTGTCGAGGGCCCAGCCCTGACTCTCGTGCAGCTGGCTGAACCGGCGGTGGACGCTGGGGCCGCCACGCCGCGTGTCTGAACGGTCGATGATGTCGTCATGGATCAGCGCCGCAGCCTGGAACAGCTCGAGAGCCGCGCCGGCGGTGATGACGTCCGCGGCGGATGCCGGTCCGCCGGCTCCGCGCCATCCCCAGTAACACATGAGTGCACGGAGCCGCTTGCCTCCGGTGACCAGGTTTGAGATGGAGCCCATGATGGGATCGATATCCGGCGAGATTGCGGTCATCACGGATTGTCTCGACGTCAGGAAGTCTGTGAGCTTGCCCGCGACAGCAGCCACGAAGGCTGTCTGTTCGACGCGCAGCTGTTCGGCCACCATCACTTGACGGACTCAGGTGCCACGTTGGCGCCGATGGTGAACGTGGATACGCCTGCATTCTCCGGGACCGCGATGTTGACGGTCTCATTGCCGGCCCGGACGAAGTCCTTGGAGGCAACGGTGCCGACGCTGTTGCCCGGAACGGCCTTGAATCCCTGAGCCTCGAGTGCTTTGGTGTAAAAAGCGACGACGGCGGCAGGCCTGGCGGCAGCGGATCCCACCAGGGCGACGGTGGCGGGGGAAGCCGACTTGTCGAAACTGCTCGCCACGACCTTGGCCCCGGGCATGAGCGGAAGAAGCTTTTGCGGGAACCCGGCGACGAGTGCCCCCACAGTGGCTGAGGTGCCGGGCGAAGCTGACGGGCTGGGCGGAGCCGTGGTGCTCGCCTGCGCCAGGGCCGAGGTCGAAACAGCAGCTTCAGTGGATGCGCCTGGTCCAGGGGCAGGCGCCGCGCAGGCCGACATCACTGCCATCACCGTGCCGGCCGCAAGCAGGACAAGTCCTGCAGGCATGTGCGTTCCAATGACCTTCACAGGTGCGTTCCTCCTGGGGTTTGATGCCGGATGCAGCCTCCAGTTTAGTCAGTCCCAGGGCATAGGATTGCAGGTGTGGGGCCGGACCAGGACAAAGAGCAACTCGAAGCGCGTCTTCGGGACCTCCGGCGCAGCAGCATTCTGCATGTGGATATGGACGCGTTCTTCGTCTCCGTGGAACTGCGCGGACGCCCGGAGCTGCGCGGCAGACCTGTCATCGTGGGGTTTCCCGCTGACCGCTCCGTGGTGCTCTCGGCCTCGTATGAAGCGCGGGCTTTCGGCATCAAGTCCGCAATGCCTATGGTCGTAGCGCACCGCATGTGCCCCCAGGCCATCATCATCGAACCCAGGCATAAGCTCTACTACGAAGTTTCCGGGCAGCTGATGTCCATTTTTGAATCCATCACCGAGCTTGTGGAGCCGCTGAGCGTGGACGAGGCCTTCCTCGACGTCGGGGGAGCGATCCGCCGGCTCGGCCCGCCGCAGGACATCGGAGAGCTGATCAGGCGCAGGGTCTCCAACGAATTAGGCATCACCGCCTCGGTGGGCATCGCCGCCAGCAAATTCGTGGCAAAGATCGCCTCGACGCGCTGCAAGCCCGATGGCCTGCTGCTGATCCGGCCCGAGCAGACGGTGCCGTACCTCCATAGTCTCCCGGTCAACGCTCTGTGGGGCGTCGGTGCCAAGACCGCGGACGTGCTTGCGCGGATGGGAATCCGGACTGTCGCTGACGTTGCCGCCACTCCTGTCGCGTCGCTCAAGAAAGCGCTGGGCGCCACGGGCGAACACGTCCACCGGCTGTCGTGGGGCATTGACCCGAGGGCCGTGACCCCCGTCCGGCTGGAGAAGAGCATTGGGGCAGAGGAAACATTTGCCGTGGACACCGCAGACGCCGCCCTGCTCCATAGGGAACTGCTGCGGCTCTCCCACCGGACCGCCGAACGCTTGCGGGCGTCCGGCATGGTTGCGCGGACAGTTGCGCTTAAGCTGCGGTACGCCGATTTCTCCACGGTGACCCGGAGCCGAACGGTGCATGCTCCGGTTGACAGCGCCCAGCTGATCTACGCCGTGGCAGTCCAGCTGCTGGAGTCCCTGGGAAACCGCCCCATGACGGTCCGGCTGGTGGGTGTGCGTGCCGAGCAACTGGAGGCCGCAGCACAGACGTCGCTGCAGCTGAGCTTCGACCGGCGTGATGACAACTGGCGGGCCGCAGAGCAGGCGCTGGACAGGGTGACGGAGAAATTCGGCAGCAAATCCGTGCTTCCGGCGAGGCTGCTGGACCCCGGGGGAGCCTCCGCCAAGATGCCTCCCGGCCGGCCCTGAACGCCGGCTGTACACAGCCGGACCGGGTCCGGAGATTTCGCCGGGTTTTCAGGGGTTATCAAGGTTGCGGTCCGTGAATAGCGTCTTTCACAACACCGCTCAACAAACTATCCTTAGAGATACAAAGATTTCGAACGTCTGGACATGTGTGGATCACCTGACCCGCCAGCGTCCGTATGCTTGGATCCTAGGACCTGCCAACGAAGGACGGCCGGGAACCTGTAAAGCATGCCGGTCGTTGACGTGGCAGGAACAGCTGGTCCCGACCAGTCCGGACGTTGGCCTACTTAAGGAGGTCGTGATGCCGCTCTCGGAGCACGAACAGAAGCTGCTCGAGCAACTCGAGAGGCAACTGCATGAGGACGATCCCAAGTTCGCCAATTCCATGGGCTCGGATGCTGGCCGCACATGGTCCACCCGGCACATCGTGATTGGCGTACTGGCGACCCTGGCAGGAGTCCTGCTCCTCTTGGTGGGGGTTTCCCTGCAGAACATCTTCGTTGGTGTCCTCGGATTTATCGTCATGGGCGCGGGGGTGTACTTCGCCACGATGCGCAGCGCCTCGGCCGGCAAAGCAAAAACCGGCGGGCGCGGAAAGAAGTCCAAAGGCAAAAGCTCATTCATGAACAGCCTTGAAGAGCGCTGGGACGAAAGGCGCCGCGGCGAGTCCTGACCTCCGCGTCCTCCACTTCGCACCACCCGAACTTCCAGCGACCTCCACTTCGCACCACACGACCTCCTCGGTGCACTTGAAACGATGACCCGCTCCGGCGGGTCATTGTTGTTTAATGCTCCCACCGCCTGGCCGGGAACTGCTGGGTGAGGCGTTTTTCCCGGAAGACCGCGGATTGGCAGCCCTTCCGCCCACCTCGCTGGGCCCGGCACCGCGGTGGGGAAGCGACCCTCGGATTGTGCTTCCGCATTTCCCAGTGGGTGGCGTGTACCGCCCCCCGATTTCCCCTCCACTTCCCACCCCGGGCCAGACCCCTGAAAAGACGCGGGAAATGTTTATCCAAGCGGCGGAGAATTCCCCGTGTTGCGTTGACTGTGGGGAGAAGTGGAGTAAAGTGGAGGACGTAAGAGGGTAGTGGCAGCGCGGGGTTGTTCGGCTTCTGACGGCAGACGGGCGGTGGGATGTGTTCCTGGGGACACACTCGCCTCGTCTGGACGAAAAGGGGCGGATCATTCTTCCCGCCAAGTTCCGTGAGGAGCTTGCCGGCGGACTTGTTCTCACGCGAGGCCAGGAGCGCTGCATCTATGTCTTTAGCGAGCAGGAATTCGCGAAGGTTCATGAGCAGATCCGGGAGGCTCCCATCTCCAACAAGCAGGCTCGTGACTACATTCGTGTTTTTCTCTCCGGAGCCTCGGACGAGGTACCTGACAAGCAAGGGCGGGTGACTATCCCTCCTGCCCTTCGGGAGTACGCAGGCCTTGGCAGGGAGTTGGCAGTGATTGGTGCCGGCACCCGCGCTGAGATTTGGGACGCCGAGGCCTGGAATGTGTACCTGGCGGAAAAGGAAACCTCCTTCTCCGAAACCGACAACCCCATCGCCGGAATTCTCTGAGTGCCGGCACGAAACATCTGACCTGTTTCTTGGACGAGATCTCCAGCCGCCCATCCAACCGTCCTCCTGGCTCACTTCCCCGGAGCCAGGCGGTCACCAGGATAGGCGCGGATGGGGATCTGGCTTAAGAAACAACCCGAGGCAAGCTAGGAAGGACGAAGGTATGAACGAACACGACCCCAAACCGACGTCCGAACGCCATGTGCCGGTCCTGAAGGACCGGTGCATCAATTTGTTGGCCCCGGGATTCGAGGCGGCACGCCTGCGCGGCGAGACTCCGGTGGCAATCGACGCCACTCTGGGAATGGGCGGCCATTCGGAAGCCATGCTCCAGCGCTTCCCCGACCTCCACCTGGTGGGGATCGACCGCGACGAAGAGGCTCTGGCCCTCGCCGGTGAGCGGCTGAAGCCGTTCTCCCAGCGCACCGACCTTGTCCACGCTGTCTACGACGAAATTGCCGAGGTCCTCGAAGACCTGGGCATTTCCGAGGTCCACGGCATCTTGATGGACCTGGGCGTATCTTCCCTGCAGCTGGACGAGCGGGAACGCGGGTTTGCCTACTCGTTTGATGCTCCGTTGGACATGCGGATGGACACCAGCCGCGGACAGACGGCGGCCGACGTCGTGAACAATTACAGCGAAGAAGACCTGGTGAGGATCATCCGCAAGTGGGGTGAGGAGAAGTTCGCAGGCCGCATCGCCAACCGGATTGTCGCGGCCCGCGCCATGAAGCCGTTTGCCACCACCGGCGAACTCGTGGAGCAGATCCGGGCTGTTGTCCCCTCCTCTGCCGCCAAGTCAGGGGGGCACCCGGCCAAGCGGACGTTCCAGGCCCTGCGGATAGAGGTCAATGAGGAACTGGACGTGCTCGAACGTGCCGTCCCCGCGGCGGTGGACGCCGTTGCCCTGGGCGGACGGATTGTCGTGATGTCCTACCACTCGCTTGAGGACAAGATCGTGAAAAGCGTCTTCCAAGCGGGTTCCAAGTCGTCGGCTCCGCTGGGATTCCCGGTTGAACTCGAAGAACACAAGGCCGAACTCAAGACCCTTACCAAAGGCACCGAGGTGCCTACCGCCGTCGAGATCGCGGAGAATCCGCGCGCAGCTTCTGCCCGGCTGCGCGCAGTGGAACGCATCAGAGCCAGGAGAGCCGCATGAGCGCCGCAGCTGTCAAGAACTTCACCGTCTCCTCCGGCCGGACCGCCGGGGACGTGGACACCGGGCTGTCCGGAGCCCGCAAGGCACGTACGCCGCTGTCGGTGGTCCGGTCCCTTCCCAGGAAACGCCGGGCCCCCTTCGTGGTTCTGTGCTTTGGCATGCTGGCCGTCGCCCTGATGGCCGTGCTCGTCCTCAATATCTCTGTGTCCACTGCCCAGTATCAGCTGGTGAAGCTCCGCAGTGAACAGACTGCGCTCACCAAGCAGAACCAGGATCTGACACAGCAGGTCCAAAACTTCGAAGCTCCGCAGAATCTGGCGGCCAAGGCCACACAATTGGGAATGGTTGCTTCCACCGGCAAGGGCCAGATTGATCTGTCCACGTTGACTGTCAGCGGAACGGCCAAGCCGGCCGTCAAGGGCGACTCCGCGGGAGCAGTCATTGCTGCACCTGCCGTCCCCGGCCAGCTCAACGTCGTGCCGCCGGCCAGCACCAACGAACCATTGGAAAGCCGGCGACCTGCAGCAGACGAGGGCGGCGCGGCACCGGCTGCAGCGGCACCCGTGGCCGCGGCGAAACCGGCGGCGGTCCTCAACGGAGGAACCATCCCGGCACCGGCACAAAAGGCGCCGGGGCAGTAACTGGCAGGGCGGACGTGGCTAGCAGCCAGCAAGGCAAGCAGTAAGGGATGATCGTGGCGCAAGGCAAGGCAAGCAGGCAGAAAGTCCCGAACGCTACCAAGCGGCTGCGCCTCGGACTCAGCATCATGCTGGCATTGCTCGTGGTGGTGGGCGGAAAACTCTTCCTGGTCCAGGGACTCGACGTCGGTGGCATGGCAGAGGCTGCACTGGACAACCGCCTGCGGCCGACGGTGCTGCCCGCGGAACGCGGCAGCATTGTGGACGCAAACGGCACGGTGCTGGCCAACAGCGTGATCCGCTACAACATCACGGTTGACCAAGCCGTCAATACCAAGACGGAATCCTTCAAACGGCTTGAGAATGTCAACGGTGAAGAGGAACTCGTCACGATTTCCCGCGACCAGGGGATCTCTGAGCTTGCCGCCGTCCTGGGCATGAATGCCGATGACGTGCGGAACGCCGTCACAGGCAAGAAGACGTACTACATCGTGGCCAAAGACCTTAAGCCCGACGTTGAAGACCGCGTATCCAAGCTGCAGATTCCGGGCATATTCTCGGAGGGAACCAGCAAACGCGTCTACCCGAACGGCTCGGTGGCCGGCGGCATCGTCGGCTTCCTGGAGAACGGCGATAAAGGGCAGGCCGGACTCGAGCAGACCCAGGACGGGATCCTCAGGGGGACTCCCGGCAAGCGCCTGTTCGAGATCGGCGCGGACGGCCTCCGGATCCCCGTGGGCGTGGACCAGCTGACGCCGGCGCAGGACGGCAAGGACGTCAAGCTCACCCTCAATTCCGACATCCAGTACTTCGCGCAGCAGGCCATCCAGAGCCAGGCTGACAAGCTGAGTGCCGAATGGGGCGTCATCATCGTCTCGGACATCAAGACCGGCAACCTCATTGCCATGGCAGACACCAACGCACCCGACCCCAACGATCCTGGCAAAGTGGCGGCCAAGGACCGCGGCGTCCGGGCCGTGACCGCAGCCTACGAGCCCGGATCCGTGGAGAAACCGCTGGTTGCCTCCGCGCTGATCCAGGAAGGCAAGTCCAGCCCGCTGGACACCTTCACGATCCCGCCCTCCCTGGTGATCGACGGCCAGCAGTTCGATGACGCGTTTTCCCATGGCACGGAGCGAAGGACTCTCGCCGGTATCATCGGCTACTCCATGAACACGGGAACCGTGATGGCGGGCAGCCGCATGACCAAGGATCAGCGGCACGACTGGCTGCAGAAGTTCGGCATCGGGGAGACGCCGGAGATCGGACTTCCAGCCGAAGCGAAAGGCATTTTGACTCCGGCGGCGCAATGGGACGATCGGCAGCAATACACTGTGCTATTCGGCCAGGGCGTGTCTCAGTCGACGCTGCAGACCGTGCGTGCCTACCAGACTATTGCAAATGACGGCGTCATGCTGCAGCCCCGGCTGATAGACAGCTACATCAGTCCCGACGGCAGCGAAGAGAAGGTGCCGGCCAAGCCCTCCCGCCAGGTCGTCTCCAAGAACACTGCCAAGCAGGTCCGGGACATGCTGGAAAGCGCCGTCACCGAGGGCGAAATCAAGGAAGCGGCCCTCGACGGTTACCGCGTCGGAGCCAAGACAGGAACATCCGAATCGCCATGCGATGACGGAACGGCCGGGTTCTGCGGCTACACCGCTTCTATCCTGGGAATGGCGCCGATGGACGATCCGCGGTTTATTGTTGAGGTGGTCCTGCAGCGGCCCAAGGGTTCCATTTACGGCATCACCAACGGGCCTGTGTTCCGTTCGGTCATGAGCCAGGTATTGCGGACGTACAACGTTCCGCCGTCCAAGGGCGCACCGGTCAGACTGCCGCAGTACGCCAAGTAACACGCCGCTTAATCACGACCGCGGTACACGTGAACGCTTCGTTCTGCCGTGTCCGTTGGTCCACTAAAACCAACGGAGATCCACTTGTCAGAGCACAATGCCCCCGGCGCTGCCGATGCCACGGACGGGCAGACGGCCCGCAGCGGTTTCCGGCCCACGGCCGTCGCCGCAGTCGAGCTGGGTGTCATCGGCCAGTCGGTCGGCGTCACGGTGGCCGGAGCCTCGGCCTCCGTCCAGGTCACCGGGATCTCCCTCAATTCGCGTACGGTGGAGCGCGGCGATCTCTACGTGGCGCTGCCGGGTTCCACCCGGCACGGCGCGGACTTCGCCGCGACCGCCATTGAGTCAGGCGCGGTCGCCGTGCTGACGGACGACGCCGGAGCGCGGCTCCTTGCGCTGTCACCCGACGTTTCCGTACCGGTACTTGTGGTGGACGGGCCGCGCGCCGTGGTGGGCCTCGTGTCCGCGCTGATTTACCGGAGCCAGGCCGGGGACGGCTCTCGGCCGTCGCTTTTAGGCGTCACGGGCACCAACGGCAAGACCACCACTACATACTTCGTCAACTCGCTGCTGCAGGCCCTGGGTAAGAAGACCGGCCTGATCGGCACCATCGAGATCTTGGCCGGCGGCGAACCGATTCCCAGCCTTCTGACGACGCCGGAATCCACCGACGTCCATGCCCTGCTCGCACTGATGCGCGAACGGGGACTCGATGCGGCGTCTATGGAAGTGTCCTCACACGCGGTCGAGTTCCGCCGGGTTGATGGTGTGGTGTTCGACGTCGTCGGCTTCACGAACCTCACCCAGGACCACCTTGACCTGCACGGAACCATGGACGAGTACTTCCGCACAAAAGCGGAGCTTTTTACGCCGGAGCGCGCCCGCGCCGCCGTCGTAACGGTCGACGACGATTGGGGGCGCCGCCTCGCCGCGGAGACCAAGCTCCCGGTCACCACGCTTTCCACGCTGCCGCTAGTCGGAACGAAGGATTCCTCCCCTTCCGCTGAGCGCTCCGACTGGACCGTCACCGACCCGCGGCCCCGCGGCCTCGGGACCGAATTTACCCTTCGGGGCCGCACGGGCGTGGAGCTGAGGGTTCACACCGGGCTGCCCGGAAGCTTCAACGTCTCCAATGCCGCGCTTGCGTTGGCCATGGTCCTGTCGGCCGGAGCGGACGCGGCCGACGTGCAGGCTGCCCTCGACGCCGCCGACCCGTTCACCGTCGCGGTGCCCGGCAGGATGCAACTCGTTTCCGCCAAGCCTGCCGCCGTGGTTGACTTTGCGCACAATCCCGATGCGCTGGCCCGTGCGCTGGAGGCCGTCAGGTCAACCGAACCTTCGTCCCGGGTCATTGTCGTCTTCGGCGCCACCGGGCAGCGGGACCAGGGCAAACGGCCTGCCATGGGGGCCATCGCGGCGCGGCTTGCCGACGTTGTGATAATTAGCGACGACGACCCGCATGACGAGGACGCCGCTTCCATCCGGGCTGATGTGCTGGTCGGAGCCACGGACGCGAAGGAGATCGAACAGCTCGACTGCCGGATCCTGGAGGTCTTCCCCCGCGACGAGGCCATCCGCAAGGCTGTTGAACTGGCAGCCCCGGAGGACACAATCCTCGTTGCCGGGCGGGGACACGAAGTGTGGCAGGAGGTCAAGGGAGTGAACCTTGCCCTTGACGACAGGGTGGAGCTCCGGAAAGCCTTGACGGCACAAGGATTCACCGTTCTTGAAGACGACCGGATAGAGTCCTAGACCGACATGATTGCATTTACTGCGGCGGAAATCGCCGAAATCACCAGCGGCCGACTCCTCGCCGAACCCGGCATAACTCCTGGCTCGGTCGTCACCGACTCCCGCGAAGCCATTAACGGTTCGCTGTACGTGGCAAAGCCGGGCGAAAATGCCGACGGGCACAGTTTCATGGGAGCGGCCTTTGACCGCGGCGCCGTGCTGGCACTTGCCGAACGCGACGTCACCGACGCCGCCGGGCGAAGCTATCCGGCCGTGGTGGTCGAAGACGCCGTGCTGGCCATGGGTGCCCTCGCGGCCGAGAGCGTCCGCCGGATCAGGGCACGCCGCGAGGCTGCAGGCGAACAGCTCACGGTCATCGGCATTACAGGTTCGGCCGGCAAGACCACCACCAAGGACCTCCTGTCCGGCATCCTTTCCACCGAGGGCAACACCGTGGCGCCCCAGGGGTCCTACAACGGGGAAGTGGGCGTGCCCCTCACGGTATTCCAGGCCGGCTTTGACACCCGGTTCCTCGTCATCGAGATGGGTGCTACGAGCATCGGCCACATCACCTACCTGAGCCAGATGGTCCAACCGGAAATCGGCGTGGTCCTGGGTGTGGGAACGGCCCACGCCGGCGAATTCGGTGGGGTGGACAACATCGCGACCGCCAAGGGGGAACTCGTAGAAGCACTGCCTGCAGCCGGCACCGCCGTCCTGAACCTGGACGATCCCCGCGTGGCGCCCATGTCCGGACGCACACGAGCCGCGGTGTTCGGTTTCTCCTCCCGGAACGCCGCTGCAGACGGACCGGTCGCCAGGGCCCTGAACCTGGACACCAACGCCTCCGGCCATCCCGAGTTTGACCTTGAACTGCCGGGGGAGGAGCCCGTCGGCGTCACCAGCAGGCTCATCGGCGAGCACCATGTCGCCAACCTGCTCGCGGCGGCAGCTGCTGCCCACGCCGCCGGCATCCCCGCGGCCCGCATCGCGGCGTCCCTCAGCTCCCAGTCGGCCGCCAGCCGCTGGCGCATGGAACGGACCGAACGCGCCGACGGAGTGACCGTTATCAACGACGCCTACAACGCCAACCCGGAATCCATGCGGGCAGCACTGCGGACGCTGGCCGACCTTGGCCGCGGCCGCCGCACCTGGGCAGTACTCGGAGCCATGCTCGAACTGGGCGACGAGTCCATTCGTGAACACACCGTCGTCGGCACCCAAGTGGTGCGGCTGAACATCTCACGCCTGCTGGTGGTGGGACGGGAGGCACGGTCGCTGTACGTCTCCGCCATCCAGGAAGGCTCGTGGGGAGAGGAATGCATCTTCGCTGAGACCGTGGATGAGGCCTTTGACGTGCTGCAAGCGCAGCTGGAACCCGGCGACCTGGTGCTGTTCAAGTCCTCGAACAGCGTGGGACTCCGCCATTTGGGCGATCGGATAGCATTACCCCCACAAACCCGCGCAACCGCCAACGAAGGGAGCGAGCAGCTGTGATTGCACTATTGATCGGCGCTGGCCTGGCCCTGCTGATGGCATTGGTGGGAACACCGCTGTTCATCCGCCTGTTGGTCCACAAGAGCTATGGCCAGTTCATCCGGGACGACGGTCCAACCTCGCACCATACCAAGCGCGGCACGCCCACCATGGGCGGAACTGTGGTGGTGGCGGCGGTCCTGCTCAGCTACGGACTGACGCACCTCATCATGTGGATGCTGAATCCGCGGTCCGCGGGCCCATCTGCCTCGGCCCTGCTCCTGCTGTTCCTGATGGTGGGCATGGGCCTGGTGGGTTTCCTGGACGACTTCATCAAGATTTCGCGGCAGCGAAGCCTTGGCCTGGACGCCAAGGCCAAGCTGATTCTGCAGGGCGCAGTGGGCATTATCTTCGCCGTGATGGCACTAAACTTTCCCGACCCGGACGGACTTACCCCGGCGTCCACAAAGATTTCACTGGTCCGTGACATCCCGTGGCTTGACCTCGCCTTCGACGGGACGGTGATCGGGGCGATTCTCTTCGTTCTCTGGTCAAACCTGATCGTCACTGCTGCCACCAACGGCGTCAACCTGACTGACGGGCTGGACGGCCTGGCGGCGGGTGCTGCGGTGATGGTCTTCGGCGCCTATACACTCATGGGCATCTGGCAGAGTAACCAGGCCTGCGGTTCGCCACGGCAAGCCGGAAGCGGCTGCTATTCCGTCAGGGATCCCCTTGACCTTGCTCTCCTGGCCGCCATCATGAGCGCGGCGCTCGTGGGCTTCCTCTGGTGGAACACCTCACCTGCCAAGATCTTCATGGGTGACACCGGATCCCTCGCGATCGGAGGCGCCATCGCCGGCTTTGCCATCCTGTCGCGGACCGAGCTGCTGCTCGCGTTCATCGGTGGTCTGTTCGTACTCATCACCCTTTCAGTCATTATCCAGGTGGGTTACTTCAAGGTGACCAAGGGAAAGCGGTTCTTCAAGATGGCTCCGCTTCAGCACCACTTCGAGCTGAAAGGCTGGGCCGAAGTCACCGTGGTCGTCCGCTTCTGGATCCTGGCCGGCTTGTTTGTCGCCGCGGGTCTGGGCATCTTCTACGCAGAATGGGTGGTCCTGCTGTGAGCGGCACCGCAACCGGAGCGGACAGGCTGAAGGACCTCGTCAGCTGGGACTCCGACTGGGCCGGGCTTCGCGTCGTGGTCACGGGCATCGGCGTTTCAGGCTTCTCGGCCGCCGACACGCTGATCGAATTGGGGGCCCGCGTTGTCGTGGTGGATGCTGCCACGTCCGAAACGGCCAGTGCAAAGGCGGACACCCTCAGGATCGTCGGGGCCGCCGACGTCCTCCTGGGGGATGACGCCGTCACGTCGGTACCGAAAATCGACGGCATGAAGCCGGACCTGATCGTGACGTCGCCAGGCTGGCGGCCGGACCAGGCCCTGCTCGCCGCTGCCGCCCGCGCGCACATTCCAGTGTGGGGCGACGTCGAACTCGCCTGGCGCCTGCGGATCCGCGAAGGGCGCAAGACGCCGGACTGGCTGACCATCACCGGAACAAACGGGAAGACGACGACGGTCGGCCTGACCGAGTCAATGCTGCGGGCAGCGGGACTCAAGGCAGTCGCTGTCGGCAATGTCGGCACACCAATCCTTGACGCCCTCCGGGATCCCGTGGAGTACGACGTTTTCGCGGTGGAGCTGTCCAGTTTCCAGCTGCACTGGTGCGAGTCAGTTTCGGCAGTCGCGAGCGTTTGCCTCAACGTGGCCGAGGACCACGTGGACTGGCACGGTTCCTACACGTCCTACCTTGCGGACAAAGCCAAGATCTACGAGCACACGCAGAAGGCCTGCATCTACAACGCCGAACAAATCGAAACCGAACGCATGGTGGAGGACGCGGACGTCGTGGAGGGCTGCCGGGCCGTCGGCTTCACCACCGTCACACCAGCCATCAGCATGGTGGGCGTCGTGGAGGGCCTGCTCGTGGACCGCGCGTTCATTGCTGAGCGCAGGGACAGCGCGGCCGAGCTTGCCTCGATGGCTGATCTCGGCCCCGTGGCCCCCCGGCACATGGTGGCCAATGCGCTGGCCGCGGCTGCCCTGGTGCGGGCGTACGGGCTCAGCCCCGAAAACGTGCGGCAGGGGCTGAAATCCTACATTCCCGGGAACCACCGCATCCAGCCCGTGGCCAAGCATAACGGTGTGCTCTGGATCAACGACTCCAAAGCCACCAACCCCCATGCTGCCGCCGCATCGCTGTCGGCCTTCGACCCCGTTGTCTGGATCGCCGGCGGCCTCTCCAAGGGCGTCAGCTACGACGAACTGGTCCGCGGCCACTCCCGCCGGCTCAAGGCCGTAGTGCTCATCGGCAGGGACACCGCGGCGCTCGAGGAGTCGCTGCAGCGACACGCTCCGGATGTACCGGTCATCCGGCCGGTCACGGGCGACACTGAAAATGTGCAGTCTGCCGGAACGGGCCATGACGCCGCGCAGCTTTCGTCAGAATCCGGCGAGGCGGTGATGGCACTGGCCGTCGCGTCGGCGGCACAGCTCGCCACCTCAGGCGACACTGTGCTCATGGCCCCGGCGGCTGCCTCCATGGATCAGTTCTCTTCCTACGCTCACCGTGGCGACGCCTTCATTGAAGCAGTCCGCGAGCTCGTGGAAGGGCAGGCTCAGACCGGCAAGGAGTAAGAATGGTCAGCACGCCCACACGTCCCGCGGCAGCCAAGCCGCGGACGGCGGATACAGTCCGCGGGGCTGCCCCCCAGCCCTCCCGCACACCGGCCGCCCGCACCAAACAGCGTTCCGGGCAGACCAAACCTGCCGGACGAAGCAGGCCTGCCGGACAATCGCGGCCCGCCGGCAGCACAGCGCTGCAGCGGCCGCCGGCACTGGCCAGGCTCCTGCGCTGGTACCGCCGCTTCTGGTCCGCCCTGGAGGGAACCGGGAAATCACGGAACGGCTCGACCTACTACCTCATCCTGGGGGCTACCCTCGCACTGACGGCGATCGGCATCATGATGGTGCTCTCCGCGTCCAGCGTGGAGGCCATCGCAGCAGGGGAGTCGCCCTACACGGCGGCCCTGAAGCAGGGGCTGTTCGCGGGGATCGGCATCTTCTTCATGTTCATGCTGTCGCGGATCAACGTGGTCTGGCTGAAGCGGCTGGCGTGGCCGGGCATCATCCTCGCCTACGGCCTCCTGGGGCTGGTGCTGCTAATCGGTACTACTGTTAACGGCAACAAGAACTGGATCGAAGTAGGCTCGTTCTTCACACTGCAGCCGTCCGAGGCGGCCAAGCTAGCCTTGGCCCTGTGGATGGCCACCGTGCTGGCCAAGAAATCCAAACTAATCCACCGCTGGCAGCATGCCGTGGTTCCGGTAGTGCCGCTGGCACTCGGCATCATCGGACTCGTCCTCGCCGGAAACGACCTCGGTACGGGCATGATCATCATGATGATCATGGCCGCAGCGCTGTTTTTCGCGGGGGTGCGCCTCTACCTCTTCGGCTTTGCAGCGGTCGCCGGCATACTGGCCACGGCCGTCATGGCCATGACGAGCTCAAACCGCATGTGCCGCATCACTTCGTGGTGGACGGGACAGTCCTGCGGAGACGGCACGGACGCCAACTACCAGTCAACCAACGGCCTGTACGGGCTGGCCTCCGGCGGCTGGTTCGGTGTCGGACTGGGCCAGAGCCGGCAAAAGTACAGCTGGATACCAGAAGCGCACAACGACTTCATTTTCGCCATCATCGGTGAGGAACTCGGGCTGGTGGGGACCGTCGTCGTACTGATCCTCTTTGCCATCCTCGGTGCCGCGATCTACCGTGTGGTGGTGGCCCAGGAGGACCTGTTCCACCGGGTCCTCGCGGGCACCATCATGGTCTGGCTTCTGGGCCAGGCCACGGTGAACATGGCAGTGGTCACCGGCCTCGTCCCGGTGATCGGCGTTCCGTTGCCTTTCATTTCCTACGGCGGGTCGGCCCTGCTCATGTCGCTCTGCGCAATCGGCGTAGTGTTGTCCCTGGCCCGGGTCCAGATGGCGCCCAACCTCCGGCCCAGGAAACTGCTGGGCCCGCTCCGCAAGCCCGGACGCAAGAAATCCCGTACGAAAGCGTAAACAGCATCTGATGAAAACCGAGTCTTTGTCCGTGGTCCTCGCCGGCGGTGGAACGGCGGGGCATGTCAATCCGCTGCTCGCCATCGCGTCCGCCATCCGTGAGGCGCGTCCGGACGCCCGGCTGCTCGCTGTCGGAACATCCGCAGGCATGGAGACCAGACTGGTTCCAGCCGCGGGGATCGATCTTGCCACCATTGACCGCGTTCCGTTCCCGCGCCGCCCCTCTCCGGATTTGCTGCGTCTGCCTGCCCGCCTGGCAAGTGCCGTGAAGCAGGCCGGCCGCATCCTTGATGACGCCCGGGCTGATGTCCTGGTGGGGGTGGGCGGCTACGTCTGCACGCCCATGTACCTCGCGGCCTGGCGGCGCAGAATTCCGATTGTCATCCACGAAGCCAACGCCCGTCCCGGACTGGCAAACAGGGTGGGTGCGCGGCTGAGCAGGCACGTGGCCGTGGCCTTCGCCGGCACGCCGCTGCGGAATGCCCGCCATGTCGGCATGCCCATGCGCCGGGAAGTTTCTGCCCTGGTCAGGGAATCGGCCCGCGGTGCAGCCCTTGCCGCCCTTGGACTGCAGCCCGAAAAGCCCGTGCTCATCGTGACGGGCGGCTCGTCCGGCGCCCAGAGCATCAACCGGACGGTAGCCGCGTCGCTCGGTGCCCTGGCAGAGGCCGGAATCCAGACGCTCCACATCACCGGCCGGGGCAAGTCAATCGAGGACAGCGAAGGCAACGCCCTCCAGGCCGACGGCTACCGGCAGCTCGAATACGTTGACGGCATGGAGTCGGTCTACGCCGCAGCGGACCTACTGCTGGCCCGTGCGGGTGCAGCCACGGTGAGCGAAGTCGCCGCCGTCGGGGTCCCCGCAGTGTTCGTTCCGCTGCCCATCGGCAACGGCGAGCAAGCCCTCAATGCTGGCGGGCTGGTGCAGGCCGGGGGCGCACTGCTGGTGGCGGACCGTGACTTCACGCCGGAATGGGTCCGGAGCCGGCTCATTCCCCTCCTGACCGACCGGGCGAGGCTCGATTCCATGGCAGCGAACTCCGAAAACCTAGGCATCAGGGACGCCGACCGGCTCATGGCCGGTCTTGTACTGGAAGCGGTATCCAAATGACCAGCAACGGCACACGGAGCCAGGACTCGCTTGGCCGCGTGCACTTCATCGGCATCGGCGGCGTCGGCATGTCCGCCGTAGCCCGGATCATGGTGGCCAGGGGCGTGCCGGTGAGCGGTTCGGACGCGAAAGACCTGCCGGTCATGGCAGACCTTGCCGCGGCCGGAGCCAGGATTTCCGTGGGATACGCCGCCGCCAACCTCGGCGACGCCGAGACCGTGGTGGCGGGGTCGGCCATCCGGGCTGACAATCCCGAGCTGGCCGCCGCCCAAGCTGCCGGGTTGCCGGTCCTCCACCGTTCGGAGGCCCTGGCGGCCACGATGGCCGACGACCTCGTGGTCGCCGTGGCCGGCACGCACGGGAAGTCCACCACCACGTCCATGATCGCCGTTCTTCTCCAGGGTGCGGGCCTGGATCCGTCCTTCGCCATCGGGGCCAACGTCCCGTCGCTCGGGGTCAACGCTGCCCACGGCAGCACCAGTGTGTTCGTGGCCGAAGCGGACGAATCCGACGGGTCCTTTCTCAACTACCGCCCGCAGATCGCCGTGGTCACGAACGTCGAACCGGACCACCTGGACCATTACGGCACCGCCGAGGCGGTCTATGAATCGTTCGACCGTTTCACGGAGCTGCTGCCCGCTGACGGCGTGCTCGTGGCATGCGCGGACGACGCCGGGGCGCTGGCTCTGGCGCGGCGCACGAGCGAGCGGGGCAACACCCGGGTGGTGCTGTACGGCACCTCCGACGACGCCGACTTGCGCCTCTTCGACGGCGGCCCCGGCAATGTCAGCATCTCGACGGCGGCAGGACAGGTTCCGCTTGCGCTCCAGGTCCCCGGACGCCACAACGCGCTCAATGCCGCCGCGGCAATGGCGGTGGCGCTCGAGCTGGGGGTAGAGGCGGTGAAGGCGGCCGCCGCCCTGGCAGGGTTCTCCGGCGCATCACGCCGGTTCGAGTTCAAGGGTGAAGGCAGGGGAGTGCGGGTCTACGATGACTACGCCCACCATCCCACCGAGGTCCGCGCGGCCCTGGCCGCGGCGCGCTCCGTCGCCGGGGGCCACAAGGTGCACGTCCTCTTCCAGCCGCACCTGTTCTCCAGGACGAGGGAATTTGCCGAAGAGTTCGCCAATGCCCTCAACACGGCAGACACCGCCCTGGTGCTGGACATCTATCCCGCGCGGGAGGATCCCATCCCCGGCGTGACCAGCGAACTCATCGCCACACACCTTGGGGCCGGCGGACGCCGGGTCGCAGGCGGTGCAGCCGCCGTCGAAGCCATGGCCGCAGCCGCGCAGCCGGGCGACATCATCCTGACCGCGGGCGCCGGAGACGTGACCGCGTACGGGCCCCTCATCGTGGAGTCGCTCAGTGGCTAGCACGCGCCGGCCCACCTACCGGCCCGTCAGCTCCGGAAGCCGGGACAAAACGCCGGAAGCCAGTGGGGAGCAGCAGCCGGGCGTCATCTCCGCGTCCAAGAGCGCACCCGCTGACCCGTCGCAGGACCACGGCCAGGAACGCCGCCCGGAGCCAGCGAAGCGGCAGCAGGGCACCAAAAAGCAGGGCACCAAACAGCAGGGCACCAAACCCAAACAGCAGGGCACCAAACCCGGGCATGAGGCGTCCGGGAAGGGCACGGCAGGACCGCTGGCGGCTGCAAAGCGGCCGTGGGGAATGCGCACGCTTAGGCAGCCGGCTCCGGACGGCGCGGCGTCCGCGGCAACCGGATCCGGCAGTGCCGAGGCTGACAACGTGCTTGCGTTCCCCGAGCCCAAGGGCAAACGGATCAGGCGGAACATCATTGTGGCCGCCTGCGTGGCGGCTGCACTTGTGGCGGGCCTGCTCCTGGCGGCCGTCTACTCCCCGGTGCTCGCGGTCAAGTCAGTGACGGTGAGCGGCACCAAGCTGCTCAAGGCCAAGCAGGTCCAGGCCGCCCTCAAGCCGCTTGAAGGCAAACCTCTGCCGCAAGTGAGTGATGAGGAAGTCAGCAGACTGCTGAAACCACTCGTCCAGATCAAGTCGGTAACCACGCAGGCGCACCCTCCTTCAGTCCTCGTGGTGCAGGTACAGGAGCGTGTCCCCGTAGCGCTGGTGAAGCGGGGCCAGGAATACCTCCTGGTGGATGTGGACGGCGTGCGCCTCAGCACCACGGCCGATCCCGAAACGGTGCAGCTGCCGGTGATTGACGGCGGAGCAGGCACCATCGGCAAGGACCTCTTCCAGGCCACCACAGCGGTCCTCGGTGCCCTGCCGCCAAGCGTGCTGGGCAGGCTGTCCAACGCTTCCGCAAAGTCCGTGGACGCGGTGGAGCTGAAGCTGGTAGACGGCCAGACGATCATCTGGGGCAACGCGGGGGAGCGGGAACTGAAGGCGCGGGTGCTGGAAGCCCTTCTCAAGGTTCCTGCAGACCCGGCCAATCCGGTCAATACTTACGACATCAGTGTGCCGCGGCACCCGGTGACGCGCTGATCCGCTCTATTTCGCGGTGATTAGTACGACACGCGGTGGTGGTCATTGAATGTACGAAGCATAGGAAATAGCGTCACAGACATGAGTTACTTGACATAACTATAACCTTCAACTCGAAGGTTAAGGTTCAAAGCTTCAAGCTCGACTCCATCAGTTTTCGCAATAGGACACGAACAAGGGACACGTAACGTGGCAGCTCCGCAGAATTACTTGGCCGTCATCAAGGTCGTCGGCATCGGCGGCGGTGGCGTGAACGCAGTCAACCGCATGATTGACGTGGGTCTCCGCGGTGTTGAATTCATCGCAATCAACACCGATGCCCAGGCCCTGCTGATGAGCGACGCCGACGTCAAACTCGACGTCGGACGCGAACTGACGCGCGGGCTTGGCGCAGGCGCCAACCCTGAGGTCGGCAAGCAGGCTGCCGAGGACCACGCCGACGAGATCGAGGAAGTGCTCCGTGGGGCCGACATGGTCTTCGTTACTGCGGGCGAAGGCGGCGGCACCGGAACGGGTGGCGCGCCCGTCGTGGCCCGTATCGCACGCTCCCTCGGTGCACTGACCATCGGCGTCGTGACCCGTCCGTTCACGTTTGAAGGCCGTCGCCGCGCGGGTTCCGCCGAGGCCGGCATTGACGCCCTGCGCGACGAAGTCGACACCTTGATCGTCATCCCGAACGACCGCCTGCTGTCCATTAGTGACCGCAACGTCTCGGTGCTGGATGCGTTCCGCTCCGCCGACCAGGTCCTGCTGTCCGGTGTCCAGGGCATCACCGACCTGATCACCACCCCCGGCCTGATCAACCTTGACTTCGCCGACGTGAAGTCTGTCATGCAGGGTGCCGGATCCGCCCTCATGGGTATCGGTTCGGCGCGCGGCGAGGACAGGGCCGTCAAGGCCGCCGAACTGGCCATTGCGTCGCCACTCCTTGAGGCCTCCATTGACGGCGCCCACGGCGTTCTGCTCTCGATCCAGGGCGGTTCGGACCTCGGCCTGTTCGAGATCAATGAGGCTGCCCGCCTGGTCCAGGAAGTGGCGCACCCCGAAGCCAACATCATCTTCGGCGCGGTGATCGACGACGCCCTCGGCGACGAAGCCCGCGTCACGGTGATTGCCGCCGGCTTCGACGACGTCAAGGCCACCTCTCCCTCCATGGACCAGCCGCAGTCCGCGCCCCAGCGCCCGGCGGTTCCGGCCACCGCGCCGTCGAGCCAGGCGCCGTCGAACAACCATCAGGTCCACGTCCAGCCGGTGCACGCCGGAGTCGGAGCAGCCGGTCTGAGCAACTGGGGCCAGCAGCGTCCCTCTGCCGTTCCCGCTGACTCGGGGTTCGACGTCGACCTTCCGTCGGTTGTTGAGCCGGACCTCTCGGGCAGCCGCTCAGACGACCTGGATGTTCCGGACTTCCTGAAGTAGGCGCTGCCCGGACGGCAGTGCCGTCCGCGAGGTTCCTTGCTGTCGCTCTCCTGATTGTCGGTGTTTTGATTGTTGTCGGTGTTCTGATTGTTTCTGTGGCGTGCTGAAGTCTTCCCCGGTGTGTCGGTGGCATTCACTGACACAGGTGCGGGCAACCTCGCACTGCATGTTGGCGATGATGGGCCGTCGGTGATGCGGCGCCGGGAGGAACTGGATAAGGCGGCGGGCATCGCGCCCCGCCGGTTCCAGTACATGAACCAGGTTCATGGAAACGACGTGGCCGTCCTGGAGTCCGCCGCCGCGGCACCCACGGCGGATGCCATGGTGTCACGCAGGCTGCCGATGGCGGTCATGGTAGCCGACTGCATTCCCTTGGTGCTGGTTGGCGACTCCGGCGGCGCCGGCCCTGTGCTTGGCGTGGTTCACGCCGGGCGCCCGGGGCTGGCCTCGGGGGTCATTCCCGCTGCCGTGGACCAGCTTCGCGCCGCGGGGGCCAGGAACATCCGCGCCTGGCTCGGACCGTCAATCTGCGGGCGGTGCTATGAAGTGCCGGCCGAACTGCGCGAGGAGGTCGCCGCCGTCGCGCCTTCCGCCTGGTCGACCACCACGTGGGGAACTCCCGCTCTGGATTTACCCGCCGGCGCGGTGAGCCAACTCGAATCAGAGGGTGTGCTGGTTGAATACCGGGGACCCTGCACCCTGGAAACCGAAACGCTTTACTCCTATCGGAGGGACAGGAACTCGGGACGGTTCGCCGGCCTGGTGTGGACCCATGAGTGAGATGACGCCGGAAACGGACCCTCGGACAGCCCAGCTGGGGCAACGACTGACAGCCGTCAGGCAGCGGATCGCGGCGGCGGTGGCCGCCGCAGAGCGCACCGACGACCCGCCACGCCTCATTGTGGTCTCCAAATTCCACCCCGCCGAGGACATCGCCCGGCTGGCCGGGCTTGGCGTGGCGGACTTCGGGGAGAACCGGGACCAGGAAGCGTCGGAAAAGGCGGCGTTGCTGAGCGGGCTCGATGTCAGGTGGCATTTCGTGGGCCAGCTCCAAAGCAAGAAAGCCAAAACCGTGGTCCGGTACGCGCACGCCGTGCATTCCGTGGACCGTTCCCAGCTGGTGGAAGCGCTTGGCCGTGCGATGGCCGTGGAACAGGAGCGTTCAGGCCGGGGCGGCCTTGACTGCTTCATCCAGGTCAGCCTCGACGACGACGCCGAGGCGCACAGGGGCGGCGCCGCCCCCGCCGACGTGCCCCTCCTGGCCGATCAGCTGGAGGGAGCCGCCGGACTCCGGCTGGCAGGTGTGATGGCCGTGGCGCCGCTGGGGGCCGATCCGGACCGGGCCTTCGCGAAACTGTCCGGGATTTCAGCCCGGCTGAGGGCCGACCACCCGCATGCCACCGGGGTTTCTGCAGGCATGAGCCAGGACCTCGAAGCGGCCATCAGGTGCGGAGCGACACACCTCAGAATTGGTTCGGATATTCTCGGTTCGCGCCCGGCGGTGCGGTAGCGTCTGAGTATTGGAAGTGAATGGCGGGGATTCCAATGCTGTCGAGACTTTTTGGGCGGCCCGCTTACGGACACGATTAGGAGTCGACCATGGCCGGCGCTCTGCGCAAGACAATGATCTATCTTGGGCTCGCCGATGGCGAAGAACACTACGAGTCTGAGCTTTCCACCCAGCAAAAGGATGAGGACCACTCAATGGAGCCTGACCGCGAGGAACGCCGTGCTCCGGCGCCCGTCCGCGAGGTCGTCCGTGAAGCGCCACCCGCCGCCGAAGAGGAATACCGCGCACCCGTGACACCTATTAAACGTGCGGCGTCGAGCCGCGAAGAGACCACCGGACTGCGGCAGATCACCACGATCCACCCGCGGTCCTACAATGACGCCAAGCTGATTGGTGAGAGCTTCCGGGACGGCATCCCCGTGATCATGAATGTCACCGACATGGGTGAGGCCGACGCGAAGCGCCTGGTGGATTTCTCTGCAGGACTCGTGTTTGGCCTGCGCGGAAGCATTGAGCGGGTCACCAACAAGGTCTTCCTGCTCTCACCGTCATACATTGAGGTCATCGGCGATGACAAGAAGGCCAGCGAGACCACCGCCAGCTTCTTCAACCAAAGCTAAGCAGGCTATCCGGATGCCAGGCAGGGACACCTGCCTGGCATCCGTGCTGAAGTAGTATTTGTGCTGGAATAGCGGACAGCATCAACAGCCAAGACCTACAGGACGCCACGGCATCCGGAATGAACACGGAGATATGGGTTAGCTCATGGGATTAGTTTTCGGGCTTGTCTATATTGTCCTGCTGTTCGTCTTCGTCGCCCTGATCGTGCGGCTGGTGTTTGACTGGGTCCAGATGTTCGCGCGGGACTGGCGCCCGCGGGGCATGGCCCTCGTGGCGGCCCACGCCGTGTACTCGGTCACGGACCCTCCGCTGAAAGTCCTCCGCCGCGTCATCCCGCCTCTGAGGCTCGGCGGAGTCTCGCTTGACCTTGGCTTTCTGGTGTTGTTCATTGCCCTCAGCGTGGCAATGGCGATCACCAGGGGCCTCGCATAATTTCACAATAGCTTGCAGCGCAGCGGCGGTTCCTGACCCGATCGCCGTCCGCGCGGAAGAATCTCCGGTTTGACATCACAGTGTTGAATTAGAGGAACCAGACCATATTTAGGTACCGTAGTTTTGACGGCCGGAAGGCCTACTGACTAACTAGACCAACGAGGTGACCAGATGGCTTTGACGCCAGAAGACGTTGTCAACAAGCGCTTTCAGCCGACCAAGTTCCGCGAAGGCTACGACCAGGATGAAGTTGATGACTTCCTGGACGAAATCGTCGTTGAACTGCGCCGCCTGAACCAGGAAAACGACGAACTTCGCAAGAAGCTCTCCGAGGGCGGCACTGGAACTCCTGCCGCCTCCGCAGCTGTGGCACCTGTCGTCGAAAAGGTTCCCGCCCCCGCGAAGTCCGACAAGGACGAATCGCGTGCGAAGGCCGAGGCGGAAGCCAAGGCTGCCGAAGCTGCCAAGAAGAAGGAAGCCGAGCAGCCTGCACCCGTTGCGGCACAGGCTCCGGCCGCTGGCGGCAACGTCTCCGAATCGGCCGCAGGCCTGCTCGCCATGGCGCAGCAGATGCACGACCGCCACATTGCTGACGGCCAGGACCAGCGCGACAAGATCATTGCCGAAGCGCAGATCGAGGCCAGCAGCCTCGTCAACGATGCCCAGGAGAAGTCCCGCAAGATCCTCGGTGCCCTGGAGCAGCAGCGGTCTGTCCTCGAGCGCAAGGTGGAGCAGCTCCGCGGCTTCGAGCGCGACTACCGCTCACGCCTGAAGTCCTACATCGAAGGCCAGCTTCGTGACCTGGATGCCCGCGGCTCGGTCGCTGCGCCTGAGGTCGGCGAAAGCAGCGCTGCCGTTTAGCACGTATTCTGAAAGCCGGTGGCTGAGGATTCCTCGGCCACCGGCTTTTGTGATTAACAACGGTTCCCGAATGAAAGCACCATGACTGACGAACTTGCCGCTGACGCAGCGCACCCAGCCTCATTGCCACCGCGGCCCCGGCGCGCCGTGCTGCTCGCCCTGTTCGCCGGGCTTGCCCTCTTCGCGTACTTCTTCGATCAGCTCACCAAGCTGTGGGTCACCAGCACCATGGTCGAAGGCGAACGGATCCCGGTGCTGCCTCCGTTGCTGCACTGGTACTACATCCGGAATTCCGGTGCCGCCTTCTCCATCGGGGAGAACGTGACGTGGGTCTTCACCATCGTCATGGTGAGCGTCGCCGTCGCCATTTTGGTCCAGCTGCGCAGGCTCGGTTCGGCGTGGTGGGCCGTGGCACTGGGCCTCCTGTTCGGCGGGGCCCTGGGCAACCTGACGGACCGTCTGTTCCGCGAGCCGTCCTTCGCCATGGGCCACGTGGTCGACTTCATCCAGCTGCCTAATTTCGCGATTTTCAACATTGCCGACTCGGCCGTTGTGTCGTCGGTGGTCATCATCTGCCTGCTCACGCTGCGGGGCATCGCCCTGGACGGATCGCGCCACACCGCCGCTAAGCGGGACGGGGGCGCGGATGTCTGAGCGCGTGGTGGTGCCCGAAGAGCTTGACGGCAGCCGGGTGGACGCCGGACTGGCCAAGCTGATCGGTGTATCACGGTCGCTCGCGGCCACATTGATCGCCGAGGGCAACGTCCTCAGCGGCGGCAAACCGGTGGGAAAGTCCGCCAAACTCGCGTCCGGCACCGTGCTGCACGTGACGGTCCCGGAGCGGCGGGATCCCCTGGAAGTCGTGGAGGAAGTTGTGGAAGGCCTGAAGATTCTGCTGGACGACGACGACTTTGTGGTCGTCGACAAGCCGGTAGGGGTCGCTGCCCACCCGTCTCCCGGCTGGGTGGGACCGACCGTCGTCGGTGGCCTGGCCGGTGCCGGCTACCGCATCTCCACCTCCGGTTCCGCCGAACGGGCCGGCATCGTCCACCGTCTCGACGTCGGAACGTCCGGCGTGATGGTGGTGGCCAAGACGGAGCCCGCCTACACCGCCCTCAAACGGGCTTTTAAGGAACGCACGGTGGACAAGGTCTACCATGCCGTGGTCCAGGGCCTTCCGGACCCGCTGCAGGGCACCATCGACGCGCCGATCGGCCGCCACCCCGGCCACGACTGGCGGTTCGCCGTCATCGAGGACGGCAGGCCGTCTGTCACGCACTACGAGGTCCTTGAGGCCTACGGAAAAGCCACCCTCGTTGAGGTGCACCTGGAAACGGGCAGGACCCACCAGATCCGGGTGCATTTCGCCGCGCTCCGGCACCCGTGCGCGGGCGACCTCACCTACGGCGCAGACCCGCGGCTTGCCGCGACGCTTGGCCTGACCCGGCAGTGGCTCCACGCCCGGCAGCTCGGCTTCGACCACCCCCGGACCGGGGAGCGCGTGACCGTGACCAGCGAATACCCCGAAGACCTGACCTATGCACTGCAGATGCTGGAGTCCGGCGACGCCTGAGCCTTACCTCACAGCCACCGGGCCGGCGCGGCCGGTCCGCGCGATTGTGTCGCTGCTCGGCACTAGAATGGTCCGGTGACTTCCAGCAACGACTCGTTTGTCCATCTCCACAACCACACCGAGTACTCGATGCTGGACGGTGCCGCCCGGCTCGGAGAGCTCTTTGATGAAACCGAGCGGCTTGGCATGCCCGCCCTGGCCACCACTGACCATGGCTATCTCTTCGGCGCCTTCGATTTCTGGAAGAGGGCCACGGACAAGGGCATTAGGCCCATTATCGGTGTCGAAGCCTATGTGACGCCCGGGACCGCCCGCGGTGACAAGAGCCGGGTCCGCTGGGGCGAGGAAAGCCAGCGCAAGGACGACGTCTCCGGCGGTGGTTCCTACACCCACATGACCCTGCTGAGCTACAACAACGTGGGCATGCGGAACCTGTTCCGTGCCTCGTCGATCGCCTCATTGGACTCGGTCTTCGGCAAATGGCCCCGGCTCGACCGTGAGTTGCTGAACACCTACTCGGAAGGGCTCATCGCCACCACCGGCTGCCCGTCCGGTGAGGTCCAGACAAGGCTCCGGCTGGGCCAATACCGTGAAGCGCTTGAGGCTGCTGCAGAGTTCCGCGACATCTTCGGCGCGGAGAATTACTTCTGCGAGCTCATGGACCACGGCCTGGACATCGAACGGCGCGTCACCGGAGACCTCCTGCGCCTGGCCAAGGACCTGAACCTTCCGCTGGTGGCCACCAACGACCTGCACTACACGCACGAACATGATGCCAAAGCGCACGAGGCCCTGCTGGCCATCCAGTCAGGTTCCACCCTCCTGGAGCCGACCTACGACAACGGTGGCTCGCGCTTCGCCTTCTCGGGCAGCGGCTACTACCTGAAGTCACCGCAGGAAATGCGCGAACTGTTCCGCGACCACCCCGACGCGTGCGACAACACGCTGCTGATCGCCGAGCGCTGCGAAGTCTCGTTCAACACCGGCGCCAACTACATGCCCCGGTTCCCCTGCCCGGAGGGTGAGGACGAAACGTCCTGGCTGGTCAAGGAAGTCGACAAGGGACTCCAATACCGTTACCCCCAGGGCATCCCGGACAAGGTCCGCAAGCAGGCCGACTATGAACTGGAGGTCATCACCTCCATGGGCTTCCCGGGCTACTTCCTGGTGGTGGCCGACTTCATCAACTGGGCCAAGAACAACGGCATCCGGGTCGGTCCGGGACGTGGCTCGGGTGCCGGCTCCATGGTGGCGTACGCCATGCGCATCACCGACCTTGATCCGCTGCACCACGGCCTGATCTTCGAGCGCTTCCTCAACCCGGACCGCGTCTCCATGCCTGACTTCGACGTCGACTTCGATGACCGGCGCCGCTCCGAAGTGATCGACTACGTCACGCGCAAATACGGCGACGAACGTGTGGCGATGATCGTCACCTACGGCACCATCAAGACCAAGCAGGCCCTCAAGGACTCCTCGCGCGTGCTGGGCTACCCGTTCAGCATGGGCGAGCAACTGACCAAGGCGCTGCCGCCGGCGGTGATGGCCAAGGACATTCCGCTCGCCGACATCCAAAACAAGGACGCCAAGCGCTACAGCGAAGCCGGCGACTTCCGCCAACTGATCAGCACCGACCCCGAGGCCGCCAAGGTCTTTGAGACGGCACTGGGCATCGAGGGCCTGAAACGGCAATGGGGCGTGCACGCCGCCGGCGTCATCATGTCCTCGGACCCCATCATCGACGTGATTCCGGTCATGCGCCGCTTCCAGGACGGCCAGGTCATCACACAGTTCGACTATCCGACGTCCGAGGGCCTGGGCCTGATCAAGATGGACTTCCTCGGGCTGCGAAACCTGACGATCATTTCGGACGCCCTGGAAAACATCAAGATGAACCGCGGCATCGAGCTGGACCTCGAGACCCTGGAGCTTGACGACACCGAGTCCTACGAGCTGCTCGCCCGGGGTGACACGCTGGGCGTGTTCCAGCTCGACGGCGGCCCCATGCGGTCGCTGCTCAAGCTCATGAAGCCTGACAACTTCGAAGACATCTCCGCCGTGCTGGCCCTCTACCGGCCAGGCCCCATGGGCGCCAACGCGCACACCGACTACGCCCTGCGCAAGAACAAAATCCAGGAGGTCATCCCGATCCACCCGGAGCTCGAGGAACCGCTCTCCGAAATCCTCGGTGGCACGTACGGCCTGATCGTGTACCAGGAGCAGGTCATGGCCGTGGCGCAGAAGCTCGCGGGCTACACCCTGGGCCAGGCCGACATCCTGCGCCGCGCCATGGGCAAGAAGAAGAAATCGGAACTGGACAAGCAGTTCGCCGGCTTCTCGCAGGGCATGCAGGACAACGGCTACTCCATGGCCGCAGTCAAGACGCTTTGGGACATCCTGCTGCCGTTCTCCGATTACGCCTTCAACAAGGCGCACTCGGCCGCCTACGGCGTGATCTCCTACTGGACCGCGTATCTGAAGGCGCACTATGCGCCGGAGTACATGGCGGCCCTGCTGACCTCGGTGGGCGACGACAAGGACAAGTCGGCGATCTACCTCAACGAATGCCGGCGGATGGGCATCACGGTGCTGCCGCCCGACGTCAATGAGTCAGCGCTGAACTTCACCCCTGTGGGCAACGACATCCGCTTCGGGATGGGCGCCATCCGCAACGTCGGCGTGAACGCCGTCGAAGCCATGGTGGCGGCGCGCGAAAAAGAAGGCGCCTACACGTCCTTCAAGGACTACCTCATGAAGGTCCCCGCGGTGGTCTGCAACAAGCGCACCATTGAATCCCTGATCAAAGCCGGCGCGTTCGACTCGCTGAACCACCACCGGCGTGCCCTGGCCATGATCCATGAAGAGGCCATCGACTCCGTCATCACGCTCAAGCGCAACGAGGCGATCGGTCAGTTCGACCTCTTCGCCGGTTTTGACGAAGCCGAGTCCGAGGCGTCTCTGAGCATTGAGATCCCAGACCTTCCCGAGTGGGAAAAGAAGGACAAGCTCTCCTTCGAACGCGACATGCTCGGCCTGTACGTCTCCGACCACCCGCTGCAGGGCCTCGAAGGGCTCCTGAGCCAGCACGCCGACCAGTCCATCACCTCGATCATCGCCGAAGACGGGCCGCATGACGGCGCGATCGTCACCATTTCGGGCATGATCACCTCGCTCAGCCGCAGGATCGCCAAGGCCAGCGGCAACGCCTACGCCAGGGCCGAGATTGAGGACCTCGGCGGTTCCATCGAAGTGATGTTCTTCGGCCAGGTGTACGGGCCCATCGCATCGGTCCTCGCCGAGGACCTGATCGTGGTGGTCAAGGGCCGACTTCAACGGCGCGACGACGGCGCCGTCACGTTGAACTGCATGGAACTTTCCGTGCCGGACCTCAGCGAGGGCACTAACGGGCCCGTCGTGATCACGATGCCCACGCACAAGGCCACGGAAGCCGTGGTCACCGAACTGGGGGACGTGCTGCGCAACCACCGGGGAAACTCCGAGGTGCGGATCAACCTGCAGGGCGACACCCGCGTAGAAGTCATGGGCTTGCCCGTGCACCTGCGGGTCAATCCCAACCCCTCCCTCTTCGGAGACCTCAAAGTGCTGCTCGGTCCTGCCTGCCTGGACGCCTAGGAGCTGCGCTCGGTCTCCCAGGCCCGGCGGACCGGGGCTAGATCTCGTAGTCCAGCGGCACGGGCTGCCCGTACGTTCCGGAATGGTAGAGCAGGGGTGAGCCGTCTTCGCCCACCTGGCCTTCCACCACTTCCACCACGACCACCGCGTTGTTCTCGAAGGAGAGCCGCATCTGGATCTTCCCGATCAGCCAGCCGGCGACGTCCTTGAGGATGGGCACCTCGTGGGGGCCCAGTGCCCAGTGATCGCCGGCGAAGCGCTCTTTGGTGCGGGCAAAACGGTCAGCCAGTTCCTGGTTTTCCAGGCCAAGCATGTGCACGCCGATGTACGTGGTGTTGGCGACCGCCGGCCATGAACTCGAACTGCGTGCCATGTTGAACGTGAAGCGCGGCGGCTTGGCCGACAGCGACGCCACGGAGGTGGCTGTGAAGCCGTACGGTACGCCGTTGAAGTTCACCGTGATGATGGCCACGCCAGCTGCATGACGGCGGAACATTTCCTTGAACGTGCCCTCGAAGGCGGCGTCATCTGAGGCCACTGTTATCGATCTCCCTGCTGATCTGGTGGTTGTTGGGTTCCCACTACAAGAGTATTGGGCTTCCGGCGGGTTGCGTGATCCGCGTGCAGTGAGGGCCTCTTTCCGCAATGCGGGCGAACATTTGTTAACGTTTGTTCATGACCCAGCCAGCAGCCGCACCTCCGGCCCGCCACCAGGAACAGGCGGACCACGCCCAGGAAAGCAGCTTCAGGGGCCGGAAACGCAACCGACGCAGTTGGCCGTGGGCGGCGGGAATCGCAGCGTCGGGAATACCTGCCGGCATCCTGTGGTGGCTGCTGGCGCCCGGCGGCCTGAACCTCGTTTCCGGGAATGCCGCGCTGGCATCCGGAACCAACACCGAGGTTTGGCTCCCGCGGGACCTTGTGCTGGCTGGACTCTTTCTCTTCGCCGGCTGCCTCGTCGCCGTGCTGCTGACCGGCCGGAAGGATGCAGGATCGCGCCGCATGCTGGCGGCGTCGGTGGCTGCCAGCGGCGCGGCTGCCCTCGTCGCCTGGCAGAGCGGGGTGCTTGCCGGTCTCTGGTTCGGCGGACCACAGGACACGTCAGCCAGCGCAAGCGTTGCATTTTCCCTGAGGTCTTACCCGGTTCTGCTCCTTTGGCCGGCGGCCGTTGCGGCCGGCTACTTCGCCATCGGCCTGCTCGGTTTCCTGCGTAAAATGGACCGGTGACCACTTCTCCGGACAGCTCCGTACGCCCGAATACCTCCGCCGTCGATTTTCGCACCGTTGACCTGCGGGGCCGCCAGCTCAGCCTCGCGGAGCTGAGGGAGGCTGTGCCGCGTGCCCGGCACCAGACGGTGGCAGATGCCGAGCAGAAGGTAACGGACATCATTTCAGCGGTCCGGCAGCGCGGCTTCGCTGCCCTGGCAGATTTTGCCCGGCGCTTTGACGGCGTGGAGCAGGCGCACCCGCGTGTTCCGGCAGAGGCGCTGAAATCCGCGCTGGACGGCCTGGAGCCGGCTGTTCGCTCGGCGCTGGAGGAATCCATCAGCCGTGCCCGGCGCTTTGCCGACGGACAGCGACCTGCCGACGTCGACGTTGCCCTCGGGGATGGTGCCGTCGTGAGCCAGAAATGGGTGCCGGTAGCACGGGTGGGACTGTACGTTCCGGGCGGCCTGGCCGTTTATCCGTCATCGGTCATCATGAACGTGGTTCCCGCGCAGGCAGCTGGTGTGGAATCCATCGCACTGGCTTCCCCGCCCCAGAAGGACTTCGGCGGTCTTCCACACCCCACGATCCTGGCGGCCGCGGCGCTGCTGGGCATCAGCGAGGTGTACGCGATTGGCGGGGCCCAGGCCATCGCCGCTTTTGCCTACGGAGTCCCGGGCGCCGAGGGTGAAGCAGCCTTGGAACCGGTGGACGTCGTCACCGGACCGGGAAACATTTTCGTTGCCACGGCCAAGCGTCTGGTCAAGGGGGTCGTGGGGATCGATTCCGAGGCGGGCACCACGGAGATCGCCATCCTGGCCGATGCCACGGCCCGGCCGGCGTTCGTTGCCGCGGACCTGATCAGCCAGGCTGAACACGATCCGAAGGCCGCCTCGGTCCTGATCACGGACTCCGAGCAGCTCGCCGCCGACGTGCGGGAGGAGCTTGAGCTCCAGGCCGCCACCACCAAGCACGGCGAGCGGGTGCGTGAAGCTCTGTCCGGCCCGCAGTCCGGCGTCGTCCTGGTGGACGACCTCGACCAGGGGATCGCCGCGTGCGATGCCTACGCGGCCGAGCACCTCGAAATCATGACGGCGGACGCTCCCGCCGTTGCAGCCCGGATCAGGAACGCCGGTGCCATTTTCGTTGGCGACTACAGTCCCGTGAGCCTCGGTGATTACTGCGCGGGGTCAAACCACGTCCTGCCCACCAGTGGAACGGCCGCTTTCTCATCGGGCCTGAACGTCACAACGTTCCTGCGCGCAATCCAGGTCATCAATTACACCGAAGCCGCGCTGGAGCAGGTCAGCGGGCACATCGTCAGCCTCTCCGGGGCGGAGGACCTGCCTGCCCACGGCGACGCGGTCACCGCCCGGTTCAAATCAGGCAGCTGACCACTACATGTAGTAATTACAGGCTTGTTATTCAGCTACATCTAGCCGTAAACTGGTTCGGGAGAAGCGCCGGGCGCCAGGCCCGCACCGCTACCGCGCGCCAGGGGAAGGAACGAACATGTACTGTCCGTTTTGCCGCAACCCCGATTCCCGCGTGGTGGACAGCCGAATGGCTGATGACGGTTCCGCGATCAGACGGCGGCGGCAATGCCCTGAGTGCGGCCGCCGGTTCACCACGGTCGAAACCACCAGCCTTTCCGTGATCAAGCGTTCCGGCGTCGGCGAACCCTTCAGCCGCAGCAAGGTTATTAACGGTGTCCGCAAAGCCTGCCAGGGCCGCCCCGTCAGCGAGGACGACCTCGCCTTGCTGGCGCAGGAGGTCGAAGAGAACATCAGGGCTTCCGGGGCCGCGGAAATCGATGCCCACGAGGTCGGCCTGATAATTCTTGGTCCGCTGCAGAAGCTGGACAAGGTGGCGTACCTTCGCTTCGCCAGCGTGTACCAGGCCTTTGAATCGCTGGAAGACTTCGAATCCGCCATCGCGCTGCTGCGCCACGAGGGCGAAGTCGAAGCCAAGCGCTCCGAAGGCAAGAGCTCCGAAAAGAGCCCGCTCTAGACTCCGGTGGCGGCAGCGGAGGGGAAGCCGCAGCCGCCACCGGCTCCAGTGAAACGCAGAAGGCGGCAGACATTGTGTCTGCCGCCTTCTGCGTGCCTTGGCCGGAGTGGGTCCCTCCGCCAAAGCTAATTATTTTGCCAGCTCGTGCTTCACTGCAATTTCAAGGGCCGCGCCCACAATGCCGGCCTCGTTCTTCAGCTCGGCGGGAACGATCGGGGTGCGCAGCCGCATGTGCGGCAGGTACTCGTCCGCGCGCTTGGATATGCCGCCGCCGACGATAAACAGTTCGGGGGAGAAAAGGAACTCCACGTGCGAGAAATATCGCTGCAGGAGGACGCTGTACTCCTCCCAGCTGAGGCCGTCACGCTCACGCGCCACGGCTGACGCCTTGCTTTCGGCGTCATAGCCATCGATCTCCAGGTGGCCCAGTTCGGCGTTGGGAACCAGGTGTCCGTTGAAGATGAAGGCGGATCCGATGCCCGTGCCGAGCGTGATCACGAGGACCGTGCCGCCTATTCCCGCACCAGCACCATAGCGGGCCTCCGCCAGGCCGGCGGCGTCGGCGTCGTTAATAACCTCCACCGGACGGCCAAGCCGCGCGGTGAGCAGCGCATCGATGTCGGTGTTGATCCAGCTCTTGTCCACGTTGGCGGCGGAATGAACCACACCGTGCTGGATGATCCCGGGGAAGGTCACTCCTACTGGGCTGTCTGCCTCCGGTGCGTCAGGGCGCGCGGACAATTCCTCGACCACCTGCGCCACCACCTCCACTACCGCTGCGGGCGTCGCCGGCTGGGGCGTTGCCAGGCGGAAGCGGTCGCCGATCAGCTTGCCCTTCTTCAGGTCGACGATGCCGCCCTTGATTCCGGTGCCGCCGATGTCGATGCCGATCAGCGGGGCGTGCTTGCGGGTCTTTTCGTCCTTCTTGGCCAATGGGATTCCGTTCGTGGCTGGGTTTGGGCTCGGGCAGGGCAAGGGTCGCTTGCCGGGAGAGTCAGGGGGACGCTACAGGCGGCGTCAGGGAAGGGTGAGGATTTCGGCGCCGGTTTCGGTGACAAGGAGCGTATGTTCGAACTGTGCGGTGCGCTTGTGGTCCCGCGTCACTACTGTCCAATCGTCGGCCCACATGTCCCATTCGACTGTGCCCAGCGTGAGCATGGGCTCAATGGTGAAGACCATGCCTGTTTCAATGACCGTGTTGTAGGCGGGCGCGGCGTCGTAGTGCGGAATGATCAGGCCGGTGTGGAAGGCCTCGCCCACGCCGTGGCCGGTGAAGTCACGGACCACACCGTAGCCGAAGCGCTTGGCGTAAGACTCGATGGCGCGGCCGATCACATTGATCTGGCGCCCGGGAGCGACTGCCTTGATGGCGCGGTTCAGCGATTCCCTGGTCCGCTCCACGAGCAGGCTGGATTCCTCGTCCACGTCCCCGACGAGGAAGGTGTGGTTCGTGTCGCCGTGCACTCCGCCAACAAAGGCCGTGATGTCGATGTTGAGGATGTCGCCGTCCTGGACCACGGTGCTGTCCGGAATGCCGTGGCAGATCACTTCGTTCAGTGACGAGCAGAGGGATTTCGGGAAGCCGCGGTACCCGAGCGTGGACGGGTAGGCGTCATGGTCGAGCAGGAATTCGTGGCCGATGCGGTCCAGTTCATCCGTGGTGACGCCAGGCACGATGTGTTTTCCCACCTCCACGATGGCCTGCGCTGCTATCCTGCCCGCAACGCGGATCTTCTCGATGGTTTCAGCGGACTTCACTTCGGAGCCGGTGAATTTGGCCGGAGCGGGCTTGCCGACATACTCGGGCCGCGGGATGGACGCGGGGACTGGCCGCTGCGGGCTGATCGATCCCGGGGTGAGCGTGCCGGTGGGTGCGGTCGAGGCTAAGGAAGGCATAGATTGATCATATAAGGCAGCGCAGATTGCCATGTAAATTTTGTGCGGCCACCGGCCCCGGTTGCGGTTTACGTTACGTGGATCACGCCGGCGGGGTCGGCTGTCAACCGGAAGCGAGGAACGTCGATGCCCGAGTACTGGTACAACGTGAAGACCCATGAGGTGGAAGAGGACGCGATGTCGGACTGGACCCAGCTCATTGGCCCCTACAAGACCCGGGAAGAGGCGGAACACGCGATGGAGAAGGTCCACGCCCGCAACGAGGCCTGGGAAAAAGGCGACGAGGACTGATGCCCGCGAGGACTGAACCTCCGGAGGGACAGATCCTTTAGAACGAGTGCTCCGGGCCCGGGAACTGGCCTGACCGGACGTCGTCGCCGTAAGCCTTGGCCGCATCGCCGAGGGTGGTGCGCAGGTCGGCATACTGCTTGACGAACTTGGCCATCTTGCCGCCGCGGAGCCCTGCCATGTCCTGCCAGACGAGGACCTGGCCGGTGGTGACGTTCCCGGCGCCGATTCCGATTGTTGGCACCTGGACCGCCGCGTCCACTGCTGCCGCTGTCTCCGCCGGGACCATTTCCATGAGCACGCAAAACGCCCCAGCGTCGGCCAAGGCCACGGCATCGTCGATCAGCCGCTGCGCATCGTCGCCGCGGCCCTGCACGCGGTAGCCGCCCAGGGAGTGCTCACTCTGCGGCGTGAAGCCGATGTGGGCCATCACCGGGATGCCGGCCTGGACCATGGCCCGGACAGTTTCGGCGTAGAACTTGCCGCCTTCGATCTTGACGGCGTGCGCCAGGCCCTCCTTCAGAAACCGGACGCCGGTGGCCACTCCCTGCTGTGGGGAAACCTCATAACTGCCGAACGGCAGGTCAGCCACCACCAGGGCCCGCTTTGCCGAACGCGCGACGGCGCGGCACAGCGGCAGCAGCTCATCAACGGTCACCGGGAGGCTGGTCTCGTTGCCGAAAACGTTGTTCGACGCTGAATCGCCCACGAGCAGGACCTCGATACCTGCCTGGTCGAAGATCTCCGCCGTGTACTGCTCGTAAGCCGTGAGCATTGCGAAGCGCTCCCCTTTAACCTTCGCCTGCTGAAGGTGGTGCGTGCGGATTCTTGGCACAGCCTTTTTGGTGGATTCCGACGACGGCGCTGCGGCCGCCGCGGGACCGTTGCCGTACGGGGCGGGTACTTCAGCGGACATGCTTGCGTCGGGACTGCTGCTTGGGGCCATATGCTAGAGCGTAAACCGAGACCCAACGTCCTAGCTACCGGGCAGCGGCGGCCTCCGGGTGATTCCCGTCACAAGCTGTCGCTTGGCGGTGCCCGGCCGGCCCCTTTCAGGCGCTTCAGGCCACCCCTTGTGTTAACGCTGTGTTACGCGGAGCACCTGCGCCAACATCAGGCGTGAATGCTTAGTAAAGTGATTCGTGAGCTGCCGGCGGCTTGGTTAGTGATGGGCCGCGGCGTGAACGTTGACCCGGAGAAGAGGCCTCATGGACCGCCAGCAAGAGTTTGTCCTGCGCACGATCGAAGAGCGTGACGTGCGGTTCGTACGTCTCTGGTTCACCGACGTCGTGGGTTCACTCAAATCGGTGGCACTGGCGCCGGCCGAAGTTGAGGGCGCTTTCGAAGAGGGCCTGGGCTTCGACGGTTCATCGATCGAAGGCCTGGCCCGCGTATTCGAATCCGACATGCTGGCCCAGCCGGACCCCGCCACCTTCCAGATCCTGCCGTGGCGCGGCGAAACCGAGCAGACGTCCAGGATGTTCTGCGACATCCTGACCCCTGACGGCGAACCCTCCGCTGCGGACCCCCGCAACGTCCTCAAGCGCACCCTGGCCAAGGCCGCCGATATGGGGTTCACGTGCTACACGCACCCGGAAATTGAGTTCTACCTCCTGAAGTCCCAGGAGCCGGGCCCGGACGGCTCCCCGGTGCCTGTGGATGAAGGCGGATACTTCGACCACGTGCCCGGGGGCGTGGCACAGGACTTCCGGCGCACGGCCGTGACCATGCTCGAATCGGTGGGCATCTCCGTGGAGTTCAGCCATCACGAGGCCGGACCGGGACAGAACGAAATCGATCTCCGTTACGCGGACGCCCTCCAGACGGCGGACAACATCATGACGTTCCGCACCGTCATCAAGGAAGTGGCGCTCCAGCAGGGCACCTACGCCACGTTCATGCCCAAGCCGTTCACGGCGCATCCGGGCTCAGGCATGCACACGCACTTTTCGCTGTTTGAAGGTGACGCGAACGCCTTCTACGAGGCGGGCTCCGAGTTCCAGCTCTCCGAAACGGCCCGCCAGTTCATCGCCGGCATCCTCAAGCACGCCCCGGAACTCACGGCGGTAACCAATCAGTTCGTGAACTCCTACAAGCGTCTTTGGGGCGGGGGAGAGGCGCCCAGCTACTTGAGCTGGGGCCACAACAACCGCTCCGCCCTGGTACGTGTTCCCCTGTACAAGCCGGGCAAGGGCCAGTCGGCCAGGATCGAATACCGCGGCATCGACTCGGCGGCCAACCCGTACCTCGCGTACGCGGTCCTGCTGGGTGCGGGGCTTAAGGGAATCGAGGAGGGCTACCAGCTCCCCGCGGCGGCCGAAGACGACATCTGGTCGCTGAGTTCGGCCGAGCGCCGGGCCATGGGCCACGACCCCCTGCCTGCCAGCCTGCACGACGCCATCCGCACCATGGAAGACTCCGAACTCATGCCCCAGATCCTTGGCGAGCAGGTGTTCGAGCACTTCCTGCGCAACAAGCGGGCCGAATGGCAGGACTACCGGCTGCAGGTGACGCCCTATGAGCTGCAGCGCAACCTGGGCATCCTTTAGGACTGCGCGGTGAGCCTGGCCCGCCGCCTCATTTCGGCCGGCTTCAGCGACCTGGAGAAGGGCGAGAGGTTTCTCGCTGCCCCTGAACTGGAGGGCATCGACCAGGACGTGCTGTTCGCCGGCCTGCAGCTGGCGGCGAGTCCGGACGCCGCGCTGCAGTCGCTGGTCCGGCTGATCGAAAAACACCCAGACCTGAAGAAGCTGGCAGCGGCGGACACCGACACGAGCGAGCCGCTGTACCGCGTCCTGGGTGCCAGCGAGGCGCTCGGTGAGTTCCTCATCCGCCATCCCGAACATCTGGATGCCTTCAATGTGACTGCGAGCCCCGAGCCGGTCCAGGCGGAGCCAGCCGAATTGCGCAACCACTTGCTGAGGTCGGTGCGCGCCGACCCGAAGGCCGCCCGTCCGGTCGCGGGAATCACTGGCCCGGAGGCCTACGAGGCCCTGCGAGCCGCATACCGGCGGGGCGTGGTGGACCTGGCAGTCAAAGACCTCTGCGCCGCGGATCCGCTCGACTTCATGCCGGCCGTGGGCGCCGAACTTGCCGATCTGGCCGGCGCCGCCATCGAAGCGGCCCTGGCTGTCGCCAGGGCTGAAGCGGCGTCGCAGTTCGATCCTGAGGAGGTCGCCGACGTCGCCCTTGCCGTGATCGGCATGGGCAAGTGCGGCGCCCGCGAACTGAACTACATCTCCGACGTCGATGTCATCTACGTGGTCGAGGCCGGGCAACCGGATGACGCCAGGGCCAACACCATCGGCACGGCACTGGCCGCCGGCATCTCCCGCGCCATTTCGTCTCCCGCGCGCGAGCCCGGCCTGTGGGAAGTGGACGCCAACCTCCGCCCCGAGGGCAAGTCGGGACCCCTGGTCCGCACGCTTGACTCGCACCGGAGCTACTACGCGCGGTGGGCCGAGAGCTGGGAATTCCAGGCGCTCCTCAAGGCCCGGACGATCGCCGGTGACGCCGATCTGGGCACGCGGTACGAAGACGCAGTTTCACCCCTCGTGTGGACCTCCGCGAACCGGGAAGGGTTCGTCGAATCGGTGCAGGCCATGCGGCGCCGGGTGACGGAGCATATTCCCGCGGCGGAGGAGCAGCGCCAGATCAAGCTCGGCAGGGGCGGGCTGAGGGACGTCGAATTCACGGTGCAGCTCCTGCAGCTCGTGCACGGCAAAGCCGATGAAACGCTGCGGCGCCGCGACACGACGTCGGCAATCGCGGCCTTGTCCGCGGGCGGCTATATCGGCCGGGCTGACGCGGCAGCGTTTGACCACGCCTACCGCTACCTGCGGCTGCTCGAACACCGCATCCAGCTGTTCCAGCTCCGCCGGACGCATCTGATGCCCGTCAAGGAATCCTCGCAGCGCGCCCTCGCCAAGGCTGTGCTGGGCCCGTTCTCCACCGACCGGCCGCACCCGGACGCGCTCATGGCGGCCTGGCAGAAGACCAAACGCTCCGTCCGGGAGCTTCACGACCGGATCTTCTACCGCCCGCTGCTGAACACGGCAGCCAAGTTGAGCAGTGAAGATGCCCGCCTGACCCCGGAAGCAGCACAGGGCAGGCTCGCGGCGCTCGGCTACCGCGATCCGCAGGGCGCCATGCGGCATATTGAGGCCCTGACGGCGGGCGTCAGCCGGCGGGCCGCCCTGCAGCGGCAGCTGCTCCCCATCCTTTTGGGCTGGCTCGCGGAAGGCGTGGATCCCGACGCCGGACTGCTCGCCTTCCGCAGGGTCAGCGAGGCCCTTGGCACCACTCACTGGTATCTCGGCATGTTGCGGGACTCCGCCGCGGCAGCCGAACGGCTCTGCCACATGCTGTCCAACTCGCGGCTCATCGCCGACCTGCTGGAAGTGTCACCGGAGTCCGTTGCCTGGCTGGGGACGGACAAGGAGCTGGCACCGCTCAGTTTTGAGGCCCAGTGGCAGGAAATCACGTCCAAAATGTCCCGGCACGCGGAGCCGGAGAGCGCCATGCGGCTCATCCGGCTGATCCGCCGCCGGGAGATACTGCGCATCGCGGTGGCCGACAGCTCCGGGCTGCTCGCACAGGACCAGGTGGGTGAAGCCCTCGCCGAAACGGACAGGGCGGCCATCCTCGGGGCCCTGCGGGTGGCCGAAAACATCGTGTCAGCGTCCGGTCCCCTGAAGACCTCGGTCCTGGTGGTAGCCATGGGCAGACAGGGCGGCCGGGAGATCGGCTACGGCTCGGACGCGGATGTCATGTATGTGCACCGGGCGCTGCCTGGGGCCGCGGATGATGAAGCGCAGCAGCAGGCAGCGAAGATTGTGGGCCACCTCTCGAGCCTGCTGACGCAGCCCCTCAGACCCGCCATCATGGCTGAACGTGTACTGGCGGTCGACGCCGACCTGCGCCCGGAGGGCAAAAGCGGCGCGATGGTGAGGTCGCTGGACTCTTACGCCGAGTACTACCGCAGATGGTCCCTGGTCTGGGAAGCCCAGGCCCTCCTGCGCGCCCGGCCCATCGCGGGGGACGACCAGCTCGCGGATGATTTCCTTAAGCTGATCAATCCGATCCGCTACCCGGCGGCGCTGTCCGAGGCCGACGTCCGGGAGATCAGGCGGGTCAAGGCCAGGGTGGAATCAGAGCGGCTGCCGCGTGGCGCCGACCCTGCCCGTCACCTCAAGCTCGGCAGGGGCGGACTCAGCGACGTCGAATGGCTGGTGCAGCTGCTCCAGCTCGAGCATGCCGGCCGGCATCCCGAGCTGCGCACCACGTCCACGCTCAGGGCGCTGGAGGTTGCGGCTTCGCTGGAACTCCTCGACGCCGAAGACGCCGGGCTGCTCGCGGAGGCTTGGCGGCTTGCCAGCCGAATCCGCTCCGCCAACGTGATCTGGACCGGCCGCGCTTCGGACCTTTTGCCCTCGTCCCGGCGTGACTTGGAAGCGGTGGCCCGCTGGTGCGGTTATGAGGAGGGGATGGCCACCGCCTTTGAGGAAGACTACCTTCGGGTCAGCCGGCGCGCGAGGGGCGTCTTCGAGAAGGTCTTCTACGGTCAATAGGACGCCAAAGGACGCCGGGAGCCCGAGCCGGCCAAGGGCTGACACGGAGGGGGCCAACTGCTAGCTTGGGCCCATGGCTACCCAAATCTATGTAAATCTTCCCGTCAAAAATCTCGATAAAGCGGTGGAGTTTTTTACGGCGCTCGGGTTCTCCTTCAACCCGGACTTCACCGACGAGAACGCCACGTGCATGATCATCAACGACGACGCCTACGTCATGCTCCTCGTGGAGGGCTTCTTCAAGACCTTCACCTCCAAGGACATCGTGGACTCGACCGGCAGCACCGAAGCGATCATGGCCTTCTCTGTCGACAGCCGCGAGGGCGTGGATGACATGTACCGGAAGGCAATCGCCGCCGGCGGCAAGGAGTCCCAGCCGGTCCAGGACTACGGCTTCATGTACAGCCACAGCTTCCAGGACCTCGACGGCCACCTGTGGGAGGTCATGTGGATGGACCCCGCGGGCCCGCCCGCCGACTCCGGCGAGACTGCCGCGCCGCAATAAGGGCAGCAGGCCGACGACGGCGGCGGTTCCGTCGCGCGTCCCGCCTGCCGTCAGTTCGTGGGTAGGCTCGGACTATGCTTCCCGACGTTTGGCTGATATCCCTCAGGGACCTTGATGACGATGCCCGTTCCATCCACCTTGGCGAAGTGGCCGGGATGGAACTGGGCCCCGGCCAGGATGACTTTGTCGGCGATCCGCTGCGGATGATGCTCGTTGGGCTGGAGGAAGACTCGCGCCGTCCCTATGTCATCGAAGCAGGCGGCGAGGCTGTGGGCGTGCTGACACTCCAGTCCGGTGCCGCGCGGCTGGCGGGGTGGCCGGACGACGAGTCCGTGTGGCTGCTCCGGGGATTCCTGATAGACCGGCGACGGCAGGGCGGGGGACTGGGCCCGTCAGCCGCTGCCGCAGCCGTGGCGGCTGCCGCTAAACTGACGGCCAGGCTGGGGGGCGGCCAGACCGGCGTCGTGCTTTCAGTCAATGAGCGCAACGGTGCAGGCCTCGCCGCCTACCTGAAGGCAGGCTTCGAGGACCGGGGCCGTTACCTGGGCGGCGAGGCCGGTCCGCAGCGGACCATGTACGCGGCCTTCTGATGAAGCCCCAGGCTTTGGGTCTCGTCGGGCCGTTGCGCTGGCCCGAGTGCGTGCTTACGCTGTGTCTTGGCAGCGCTCTTCAACCTTGTTGGGGGGAAGGCAGCGTGACCACCACGGAGTGCGGAAATGGAACTCGGCGACCCGGAAGGCGAACCAGGCAGGCAGGGCCCGGCCGCATCCCCGGAAGAACCGGGCAGCGGCCTGCGAAGCACGGTGGGCCAGGACACGGACCATGCCCGGGCGCAGGTGAAAAGCAGCCGCGCCAGAAAGCACAGAAGGGTCGAGCTGCTGCTCATCGGGGCCGGTGTGGCTGCCACCCTCATCGCAGCGGCGTACCAGTATTTCGGCATCAGGAGCACACTGGAAAGCAGTACGGCCGCGTCTTTGTATGCCCAGCAGCAGGAGATCGACAAGATTTTCGTGGAGAATGTGGACCTTCAGCCGTACTTTTGGCGCCGCCAGGAACTGCCTGATCCTGCGGCCACCCAGGATCCTGCGGCCAGGCGGGAGGCACAGCAACTGGCCGCCAGGTCTGAAGCCACGGCTCACCGGATACTGGATCACTTTGCCCACTTGAAGTACCAGATGAGAACGCAGGCCTTCACCTCTGAAAGGGCAGACTGGGAGGCTTATATCAGGCGAAGTTTCGCGGAATCGCTCATCCTGTGCCGCGCCCTGTCCGCAGACAGGGAGGCGTTCGGGGGTGCCGGACCCGATTCACTCTGGGGACTTTACGCGGAGGAGCCCTGCCGGGGAATGTGATACCCGGGGGCCCGAACACACCGCGGGAGTACAGCCGGCAACGGCAAAGGGCGGCCACCGGTTTCGTCACCGATGGCCGCCCTTGCGGTGCCAGGAATCCCGTGGACTCACTGCTCACTACACCCGGTATGTCCCGGGGGTGGGTTTAGACGCCGTAGTAGAGCTCGAACTCGTAGGGGTTCGGGCGCAGCGACAGCGGGCGGATCTCGTTCTCGTACTTGTACTCGATCCAGGTGTCGATCAGGTCCTGGGTGAACACGCCGCCGGCCTGCAGGAACTCGTTGTCCTCGGCCAGTGCGTCCAGGGCCTCTTCAAGCGTGCCCGGAGCCTTGGGGATGTCCTTGGCCTCCTCGGCGGGGAGCTCGTAGAGGTCCTTGTCGATCGGAGCCGGGGGCTCGATGCGGTTGCGGATGCCGTCAATGCCGGCCATCAGCTGGGCAGCGAAGGCCAGGTACGGGTTGGAGGAGGGGTCCGGAGCGCGGAACTCGATGCGCTTGGCCTTCGGGTTGGAGCCGGTGATCGGGATACGGATACCTGCGGAGCGGTTGCCCTGCGAGTAAACCATGTTGACCGGAGCCTCGAAGCCCTTGACCAGGCGGCGGTAGGAGTTGACCGTCGGGTTGGTGAATGCCAGGACAGCCGAGGAGTGCTTCAGCAGGCCGCCGATGTACCAGCGGGCCATGTCAGACAGGCCGGCGTAGCCCTTTTCGTCGTAGAAGAGCGGCTCGCTGCCGTTCCACAGCGACTGGTGGCAGTGCATGCCCGAGCCGTTGTCACCGAAGACGGGCTTCGGCATGAAGGTGACCGACTTGCCCCAGGCATCGGCGGTGTTCTTGATGACGTACTTGAACTTCTGCAGGTCATCAGCCGCGTGGGTCAGCGTGGTGAACTTGTAGTTGATTTCAGCCTGGCCGGCGGAACCCACCTCGTGGTGGCTGCGCTCGACCTCAAGGCCGGCTTCGTCCAGGGCAACGCACATGGCGTCGCGCAGGTCGGCCTGCTTGTCGGTGGGGGAAACCGGGAAGTAGCCGCCCTTGACGGGGGTCTTGTAGCCGAGGTTTCCGCCTTCTTCTTCGCGGCCGGTGTTCCAGTGCGCTTCTTCGGAGTCGATCTTGTAGAAGCTGCCCTGCGGGGAGGACTGGTACTGGACGTTGTCGAAGACGAAGAACTCGGCTTCGGGGGCGAAAAACGCGGTGTCTGCAATGCCGGTAGACGCGAGGTAGGCCTCAGCCTTCTCGGCTACGCCACGGGGGTCGCGGTGGTAAGGGTCACCGGTGCGGGGGTTCACGATGGAGAAGTTCAGCGCAAGGGTCTTCTCCATGCGGAACGTGTCCAGGAACGCAGTGGTGACATCCGGGATGAGCTGCATGTCGGACTCTGCAATGCCCTGGAAGCCGCGGATGGAGGATCCGTCGAAGAGCTGGCCGTTGACGAAGAAATCAGCGTCCACGCTCTTGGCCGGCACGTTGAAGTGCTGCTGTACGCCAGGAAGATCGGTGAAGCGGATATCGACGAATTTAATATCTTCGTCCTTGATGAACTTGAGGACTTCGTCCGCAGTCTTGAACATCTATGCTCCTTACGCATATTTAATAACTGGCTGGAAATCCAATGTGGTCCAGCGCAATCGTGGTCCAGCGCAGTCCGACAGCGCGAAAACACAAAAGTGCCCCCGCTCCCAGATCGCTAGCAACTGTTACCACCCTAGGGACACGGGATTTCCCGGCCGTGTCCGCTTTGTTTCCGGCAGGTTACAGAACCGCCTGATATGTAAACGCTATACGGTGTCCACACTGTGGTCTATCCGCATCCACACTCTGGGCGGTTATTGGCCGGGCGACACCCCGGTAAACTTGGACAGTGGTAGATCGAAGAGACATTGGCTCCTGGCTCAGCGGGCCCGACACATCCGGCATTTCCAAGTACCCCGGGGAGCGCCTCGGGCTGCCGGAGTCGGGTCCGGGGTCCGTCGCGCGGGCCGGGCGGAGAATCCTGGCAATCACCATTGACTGGACCATCGCGCTGCTGATCAGCAACTTCTTTTTTGCCGGCAACTCATGGGGCACACTGGCCGTCTTTGCCGCGGAACAGATCCTGCTGATCGGAACCCTTGGCTACAGCATTGGCCACCGCGCACTGGGAATCCAGGTGGTCCGGCTCGGCGGCTCGCCCGCAGGACCGCTGGCGGCACTTGTCCGTACCCTGCTGCTTTGCCTGGTGGTTCCCGCGGTCATCTTCGATCCGGACCAGCGCGGCGTCCACGACAAGGCCATGGGGACTGTGCTCGTCCGCATGTAGACGGTCCGGAGCCCGCTAAGCGTCCGCGGTTTCTTCTGCAGCCGATTCCCGGAGCCGGCTGCCCTCGGCCGTCGCCCCCTCGGCCGTCGCAAGGTAACTTCGGCGACCCGCCCATTGTTCAAAAAGAACCGTGGTGAAAGGCAAGACGGCCGAAAAGCCGGCGAAAAGCGCCACGAAGAATGGCCACTTGACGGTGGATTCACAAGCTCTCCGGCTTCACGTGGTATCTCGGTATTTCGGACAAATGAAAACGCCCCGGCTGCCGGAGGGAAGTCCGGCCGCCGGGGCGGATCAGGAAAATGCTAGCGGCCGCGCTGGGGGCGGGCCTTGTAGGGATCGATGCCCTTGGGAATGGGGAGCCGGGTGCCCAGGGACGAGATCCGCTTTGAAACGGCGCTGACCTCGATCTTGGTCAGTTCGTTGTTCAGTTTGTTCATCTTCTTCGCGACCTGGCTGATGGGGACCTGGCCCTCGCCGCGGCCGCTCTCGATCACGTGGATGGTGACGTTGGGCAGAATCCGGGCCAGCTTCTTGCGCTCCGCATCCAGGAGTGGCTTCACCCGGTGGGTCGGGCCCTCGCTGACGAGCACGACGCCGGGTCGGCCGATGGCGCGGAAGACGGCGTCCTGGGTCCGCGGGTTAACGGCCACGGGCTGCTCCTCGGTGATCCAGCCGCGCTTCAGCGTGCTGAGTGCAGCGCCGGATGCACCGGGCTGATTCTCGATCTGGGCGAAAGCCGCACGTTCGGCGCGCCGCGACAGGATGAAGGTAGCCGCGAGCAGACCAAGCGGGATGCCGATGATCAGGCCGGTAACCCAGTTTTCCAGCACCAGGCCGATGATGAGGCTGATGGCGACAACGCCCAGGAACGCCAGCAGCATGAGCCACGGAACCATTGGATCGTGGCGGCGGGTCATGTTGAAGACTTCGCTGATCTGCTTGAGCCGGTTGGGCTTCTGGGCCTTCGCCTCTTTCGGCTTGCGCGCGAAGAGGGCACGCTTGCGGGCATCAGGAGCCGGAGTGTTGTTACTGGAATCAGGGGATTTCGCCATAGTGCCTTAATTCTACGTGATTTACGACAAAGGGCCGGACGCCGGAAAGCTCCGGTGTCCGGCCCTTTGCCGCAGGGAGACGGCTGGTGCTAGGAGTGCGCTGCGAGCAGCGAGCTGGCTTCCTGGCGGGTGCTGCCGGAGCTTTCGATGTGTGCCAGTTCGGCGGGGATTTCCCAGCCTTTCTTGCGCATCGCGGTGGCCCAGAGCCGGCCGGCGCGGTAGGAGGACCGGACGAGGGGTCCGGACATGACGCCGAGGAAGCCGATCTCGTCCGCTTCCTGCTGGAGGTCCACGAATTCCTGCGGCTTGACCCAGCGGTCCACCGGGAGGTGCCGCTCGGACGGGCGCAGGTACTGGGTGATGGTGATCAGGTCGCAGCCGGCCTCGTGCAGGTCCTTCAGGGCCTCGGAGATTTCCTCCCGGGTTTCGCCCATGCCCAGGATCAGGTTGGATTTGGTGACCATGCCCAGGTTCCGGCCCTGGGTGATGACGTCCAGGGACCGGTCGTAGCGGAACGCGGGGCGGATGCGCTTGAAGATCCGCGGCACGGTCTCGACGTTGTGCGCG